>CACZNZ010000353.1 GCA_902782625.1 uncultured Lachnospiraceae bacterium
GCAGAAACTGTATTACCGTCTGGTCGGACCGCTTGTCAAGATTGTTGCTCCGTTGCTGTAGAAGCTGTTGTATGATATTTCAGAAAGGAAAGTAAAGATGAAATACCGCAGGGATCGTTATGGAAATAAAATATCTGTGCTTGGCTATGGCTGTATGAGATTTACGACTAAGCTTGGCAGAATTGATATGGAGAAGGCAGAAAAAGAGATTATGCTGGCGTATCGAGGCGGCGTCAATTATTATGATACCGCCTATGTTTATCCCGGCAGCGAAGCTGCACTCGGAGAGATCCTCGAAAAGAACGGCATCCGGGATAAAGTACGCATCGCCACAAAGCTTCCGCATTATATGATCAGGAACAGCGGCAGCATGGAGGATTATTTTCAGACACAGCTGAAAAGACTGCGGACAGATCATGTGGAATATTATCTGATGCATATGCTGACGGATGTGGCTACATGGGAGAGACTCTGTAATCTGGGTATACGGGAGTGGATCGAAGAAAAAAAGAAGAGCGGGCAGATTGAACAGGTCGGTTTCTCCTACCATGGGAATTCCGATATGTTCTGTCAGTTGCTTGACGCATATGACTGGGATTTCTGTCAGATTCAGTACAACTATATGGATGAGCATTCGCAGGCCGGAAAGACCGGACTTACCTATGCTGCAAAAAAAGGCCTTCCGGTCATTATCATGGAACCTTTGCGCGGCGGAAAACTGGTGAATCATCTTCCGGAGAAAGCAATCCGACGGTTTGAAGACTATCCTATCCAAAGGACTCCTGCAGAGTGGTCTTTCCAGTGGCTTTGGAATCAGCCGGAGGTCACCTGTGTTCTTTCAGGGATGAATTCCAGAAAGATGGTCAGGGAAAATGTGATCAGTGCGAAGCGTTCCAAAGCAGGAAGCTTTACGCCGGAAGATCAGAAACTTCTCTCAGATGTGGCTTCCGAGATTAATGCGCGGATGAAAGTGGGATGTACGGGATGCAGGTATTGCATGCCATGTCCGCAGAATGTGGATATTCCAGGTACATTTGCAGCGTACAATCGGCGCTACAGCGAAGGTAAGGTCACGGCATTAAGAGAATATGCCATGTGTACACTTCTACGGAAAGATACGACTTCAGCATCCCAATGCATCAGATGCGGTAAATGTGAAAAACATTGTCCGCAGGGAATCCCTATCAGAAAAGAACTGGCCCGTGCGGCTAAAGAGCTCGAGGGACCAGTGTATAAGATTGCCGGAAAAGTAATCAGGCTTGTGATGAAGTACTGATCAATCCGATTCGGTATACATTTTGTGGAGGCGTTTTCTTGTTCTCTCTCCCCATGGATAGTCTTTCAGATAATCTGTGGAGTGGTCGAAATCAATGTGTTCATTTTCCCGGAGCAGATCATAGTAATCACAGCTGATCTTCTCCGGAAGAATCGCCATTTTGCCTCTTTGTTTGACAACAGCGTCCTCCACTCCTTTTTCCTTAAAACGAGATGTCAGATCACCGCGTAGATTCTTAACATAGGAAAGATGAGTATCATCTCCCCAGAGCGCATCCATGATCTCGTTCAGAGGACACCAGGAGCCCTGCTGATCGACCAGATAGGCCAGGAGCTCTTTTGTTTTGTGATACTTAAAATGTACAGGGACATTATCGATAAAGACTTCAAATCCGCCAAAAGTTTTGATGCGGATTCTCTGTTTTTCGGAAAGTGTCGGTGCATGGCGAAGGTCAGAGAGTTCCCGCTCGACCTTCTTTTTGGTGGTTGGTTTGAGAATGTATCCGCTCACATGCATATCCAGGGCTTCTTTGGTATATTGATCGTAGCCCGTGGCAAATATAACATTGATTCTCGGATAGAGGGCGATCAGCCTTCTCGCTACGGACAGTCCGTCAATCTCTCTCATTTCTACATCCAGGAATGCAATATCTACAGGGTGCTTCTCTGCAAATGCGAGAGCATCCAGTCCGTTGGTAAAACCGGTCGTCTTGGCAGAGGGAATGATTTCGTGAATAATATGAATCAGTTCTTCCAATGCCATCTTTTCATCTTCTACGACAAGTATCTGTAAGTGTCTGTTCATGATAAGACCTCCCCTTTGTATTTTATCATAGCTTTCGAAAAAAACAATCCTGGCTGAGAAGAAAATCTTTCCCGTTATCTTGCATTTATAACAGGAATCCTTTATAATTTTTTTAGTATATCAATTAGGATTTGTTAGGAGGATGAATGACTATGGCTGAGTGGAAAAACCTGGATACATTAAGTGCTTTTCAGGCGCTGAAAGAAAAAAAAGACAGTGTTGATTTAAAGGCGGTTATGACCGGTGAAAACGGTGCAAAACGAGTGGCAAAGTACAGTGTGCCGATCGGATGCGGACTGACTTATAATTACGCTGCGAAACAGGTAGATGATGATGTGCTTGCCGCTCTTGCTGATCTGGCAAAGGAAGCAGAACTTACAGAAAAATATGCAGAACTGTACAATGGCGCGGTAATTAATACCGGAGAAAAACGGCTTGTTCTTCATCAGCTTGCCAGAGGACAGCAGGGAAAAGACGTGATTGCTGACGGTGTCAACAAGAGAGATTTCTATGTAGAACAGCAGAACAGAGCGAATGAGTTTGCTTCGAAAGTCCATGCCGGCGAGATTACCAATGCGGCAGGCGAGAAATTTACAACAGTAGTTCAGATTGGTATCGGCGGCAGTGACCTGGGTCCGCGTGCACTTTATCTGGCACTGGAGAACTGGGCAAAAGCGAACAATACCCTGAAGATGGAAGCGAAGTTCATCAGTAATGTTGATCCTGATGATGCAGCAGCAGTGCTTGCTTCTATCGATGTGGCACATGCAATCTTTATCCTGGTGTCCAAATCAGGAACCACGCTTGAAACGCTGACGAATGAATCTTTTGTCAAGGATGCGCTCACTAATCTCGGTCTGAATCCGGCAGATCACATGATCGCGGTAACCAGCGAGACTTCCCCACTTGCCAAAAACAGTGGATACCTGGATGCCTTCTACATGGATGACTATATCGGCGGCCGTTTCTCCTCCTCTTCGGCAGTAGGTGGAGCAATCTTATCCCTGGCGTTCGGACCGGATGTTTTTGCAAGGATTTTAAACGGTGCTGCAGAAGCTGACAGTGTTGCCAAGAATGAAGATATTCTGAAGAATCCTGCGATGCTTGATGCCCTGATCGGTGTCTATGAACGCAATGTTTTAGGATATGAGTGCTCTGCAGTTCTTCCTTATTCTCAGGCACTTTCCCGCTTCCCGGCACATTTGCAGCAGGCAGATATGGAATCGAACGGAAAGTCTGTGAATCGCTTTGGCGAGCCGGTTAATTATGTTACAGGTCCGATCATCTTTGGAGAACCGGGAACGAATGGTCAGCATTCTTTCTATCAGCTGCTTCATCAGGGAACCACAATTGTTCCGCTGCAGTTTATCGGATTTAAAGACAGCCAGATTGGCACCGATGTTGTGATCGAGGGCAGCACCAGCCAGAAGAAGCTCTGTGCGAATGTCGTTGCACAGATGATTGCTTTTGCCTGTGGTAAAGATGATGAAAACAACAATAAAAAGTTTGATGGCGGCAGACCGTCCAGCATCATTATCGGTCAGCAGCTGACACCGGAATCTTTAGGCGCACTGCTTGCTCATTTTGAGAACAAGATTATGTTCCAGGGGTTCTTATGGAATGTCAACAGCTTTGACCAGGAAGGTGTTCAGCTCGGTAAGCTTCTTGCCAAACGTGTTCTGGCTCATGATACAGATGGAGCACTCAAAGCACTCAGTGATCTTTTCGAAATCTAATCATTTTAAAATGAAGGATATTCTATTCATTTTTTCATAATGAATTCTCATACCGGGTCGTCGGTAGATGGGGGAATGTTTCTTTGAAGGACGTGTTCAAACCTCATTCATGGCGACCTGGTTTGTTTTTATGGAATTACAGAAAAAAGAGTGGCATTTTCTTCAGTGATAAGTTATAATGTAAAAGATTATGCCAAGATAATCGATGATTACTCAAAAATGAATGGAATGGTGAAGGAACTTTCACGATTTCTGTCACAAATGAAGGAGGATATTATGCCACAGAGAACAGACATCCATAAGGTTCTGATTATTGGTTCCGGACCGATCGTGATCGGTCAGGCCTGTGAGTTTGATTATTCCGGGACACAGGCTTGCAAAGCTTTGCGCAAGCTTGGTTATCAGATAGTACTGGTGAATTCCAATCCTGCGACGATCATGACAGATCCTGAGATGGCGGATGTTACTTATATAGAGCCTTTGAATGTGGAAAGACTCGAAGAGATCATTGCCAAAGAACGTCCGGATGCACTCCTTCCGAATCTGGGAGGCCAGTCTGGACTGAATCTGTGTGCGGAGTTAAATAAAGAAGGAATCCTTGACAAATACGGTGTCAAAGTAATCGGTGTCCAGGTCGATGCCATCGAGCGTGGAGAGGACCGAATCGAATTCAAAGAGACGATGGAAGCTCTCGGCGTGGAGATGGCCAGAAGTGAAGTTGCTTACTCGGTGGAGCAGGCACTTGAGATTGCGGATGAGCTTCATTATCCCGTGGTACTTCGTCCGGCTTATACGATGGGCGGAGCCGGCGGCGGACTGGTATACAATAAAGAGGAACTCAAAGTGGTATGCTCGAGAGGTCTGCAGGCCAGCCTCGTTGGGCAGGTTCTGGTTGAAGAATCTGTTATGGGCTGGGAAGAACTCGAGCTGGAAGTTGTCCGTGATAAAGACGGCAACATGATTACGGTCTGCTTCATTGAAAATGTGGATCCGATGGGCGTTCATACGGGAGACTCTTTCTGTACGGCTCCGATGCTTACCATCTCACAGGAAGTGATGGATCGTCTGCAGGATCAGGCTTATCGTATCGTAGATTCCATCCAGGTAATCGGTGGAACCAATGTACAGTTTGCCCATGATCCGGTATCTGACAGGATTATCGTAATCGAGATCAATCCGAGGACATCGAGATCTTCCGCACTTGCCTCTAAGGCAACGGGATTCCCGATCGCTATGGTTTCTGCCATGCTTGCCAGCGGGATGACGCTCAAGGATATCCCCTGCGGAAAATATGGCACACTGGATAAATACGTTCCTGACGGAGACTATGTGGTCGTGAAATTTGCCCGCTGGGCTTTTGAAAAGTTCAAGGGTGTGGAGGATAAACTGGGCACACAGATGCGTGCCGTAGGCGAAGTCATGAGTATCGGTAAGACGTATAAAGAAGCTTTCCAGAAAGCAATCCGGTCTCTGGAGAAGGATCGTTACGGACTCGGACATGTAAAGGAATTTGATACTTATTCCAAAGAAAAACTTCTGCGTCTGATGAATACTGCATCAAGCGAGAGACATTTCATGATGTATGAGGCACTCCGTGCGGGAGCAACGGTAGACGAGGTCTTTGATGCAACGCATGTAAAACGCTGGTTCATCGAACAGATGAAAGAGCTCGTGGAAGAAGAGGAAGCGCTGATTACCTGTAAAGGAAGCCTCCCGTCTGATGAATTGCTGACACAGGCAAAGAAGGATGGATTTGCCGATGCTTATCTGGCTCAGATTCTGGAGATCCCGGAAGAGGAGATCAGAAACAGAAGGATTGCCATCGGTGTGGAAGAGACATGGGACCGTGTTCATGTAAGCGGAACGCCGGACAGTGCTTACTATTACTCCACTTACAATGCGCCTGACAATAATGAAGTCAATTCCGACAAGCCGAAGATTATGATCCTCGGTGGAGGCCCGAACCGGATCGGGCAGGGAATCGAGTTTGATTATTGTTGCGTTCATGCGGCATTGTCATTGAAGAAACTCGGATTTGAGACAATCATTGTCAATTGTAATCCGGAGACGGTATCGACGGATTATGATACTTCGGATAAATTGTATTTTGAGCCGCTGACACTGGAAGATGTGCTCAGCATTTACAAGAAAGAAAAACCGGTTGGCGTCATTGCCCAGTTCGGTGGACAGACACCGCTAAACCTTGCGTCAGAGCTTGAGAAGAACGGCGTGAAGATTCTTGGTACTTCCCCGGCTGTCATTGACCTGGCGGAAGACAGAGACCAGTTCAGGGGCATGATGGATAAGCTCGGTATTCCGATGCCGGAAGCAGGTATGGCTACGACAGTGGAAGAGGCTGTAAAGATTGCCGGAGAGATTGGATATCCTGTGATGGTACGTCCTTCTTACGTCCTTGGAGGACGTGGCATGGAAGTTGTCTATGATGATGACGAGATGGCGGATTATATGAATGCAGCTGTCGGTGTGACTCCGGATCGGCCGATTCTGATCGATCGTTTCCTTGCCCATGCGATGGAATGTGAGGCGGATGCCATCAGTGACGGCACCCACGCTTTTGTTCCGGCAGTGATGGAGCACATCGAGCTTGCGGGTATTCATTCCGGTGATTCGGCATGTATTATTCCGTCCAAGCATATATCCGAGAAAAATCTGGAGATCATCCGTGATTACACCAGAAAGATAGCGGAGGAGATGCATGTTGTCGGACTGATGAATATGCAGTATGCCATCGAGAACGACACGGTTTATGTACTTGAAGCCAATCCGCGTGCTTCCCGTACAGTACCGCTGGTATCAAAAGTCTGCAATATCCGAATGGTGCCTCTGGCAACAGAGATTATCACAGAAGAACTTACGGGAAGACCTTCTCCTGTTCCGCAGCTGAAACAGCAGAACATTCCGTACTACGGCGTGAAAGAGGCTGTATTCCCGTTCAATATGTTCCAGGAGGTGGATCCGATTCTCGGACCGGAAATGCGTTCTACCGGAGAGGTGCTTGGTATTTCCGTCTCTGCCGGCGAAGCGTTTTTCAAAGCAGAAGAAGCGGCGCAGTCCAAACTGCCGACAGAAGGAACGGCGCTTATTACGGTAAGCAACAAGGATAAGGATGAAGTGATCGAGGTAGCGAAGAGTCTCTACGAAGATGGATTTGAGATTTATTCCACCAAGGGAACCAGCAAACTGTTAAATGATGCAGGAATCCCTGCCAGGATCGTGAAAAAGGAATATGAGGGAAGACCGAGTCTGCGTGACATGATCATCAATAATGAAGTCCAGATGATCATCAATACGCCGGCCGGAAAAGAAAGTGTCCATGATGACAGTTATGTCAGAAGAAGTGCCATCAAAGCAAAACTTCCGTACATGACGACGATTGCTGCCGGTAAAGCAGCTGCGGAAGGAATCCATTATGTCAGAAACCATAAAGGAAAAGAAGTGAAATCCCTCCAGGAATGGCATGCAGAAATCAAGGATATGTAAAAGGGCATAAATATGGGGCGCCGCCGTTGCGACGCCCCCCGTTTTGTTTATACGGTTCAATGTATCAGGGAATATCAGTCCGGCTCTTTTCCGGCAAGAATCCGGAGAGCCTTTCTGTATTTTTCATTTCTTTTATGATCATTTTCTCTGATGAAGGGCAGACGAGCCAGATCGGAATTGTGGATCAGGTCCGCCCGTTTGACCCTGCGGGCCAGAGGATTGCCCAGAAGCGACCTTATATAAGTAAGATAAGGAGTCCCTGGTTTTCTGGTAAGAAGAACTACTGTATCGACAACTTCGTCGGGGAAGCCTTCCCGGACAAGATCTTCCTTCGTGTAGTGGGAATCTTCAAGAACATCGTGGAGCAGACAGATACAGATTTCTGTTTCCGTATCCATCTGTTCTGCAAGATGGAGTGGATGGAATACATAAGGCGTCCCGCCGGAATCAACCTGATCCTTATGTGCGTCAAAGCAAATGGCTAAAGCTTTTCTGATCAACCCTGTGTAATGAATCATGTATAACCGGCTCCTTTCAGGATCAAAAAAAACATTCCTTGGATTCTCGTATTATTATCTTATATTTATAGTATAACACATTAATTGATATTTTCATGTCAAAAATTGCGGACTGACTGTGATTTTATGATGTGCGCAGAGGATGAAAAGGAACTTGCGTATAGTTTTATGGTTTGTTATACTGAACTAATAAGAAATGGAGGGACCATGAGAGAGTATATCATCAGCTGCAGTTCTACGATTGATTTGTCAATAGAACGTGCCAGACAAAGGGACTTAGAATATGTATGTTTTCACTTTTCAATAGACGGTAAAGACTACCCGGATGACATGGGAAAATCTATGCGTCCGGAAGAACTTTATCAGAGAATGCTGAATGGAGCCGAGGTTATGACTTCCCAGATCAGTGTGGGGGATTACGAAAAACATTTCCGAAGATTTCTGGAAGAAGGAAAGGATGTTCTTCATGTATGTGTTTCGAGTGGTATTTCCGGCACATTGAATTCGGCTGTTATCGCAAGAGATCTGTTGCAGGAAGCCTATCC
>CACZNZ010000354.1 GCA_902782625.1 uncultured Lachnospiraceae bacterium
AGTTTTGCTGTATCCACCGCCTTTCCGCCGCCTACTGCAAAAATCATGTCAGCACGACGTACATCCGGTATCTCCTGGAGACGTTCGGCTGCTTCGAAGGTACATTCCGTCCCAAACCATACATACGACAGTATTGTCAGATCAGAAGATGCAACAGCAGCATCGAGTTTGTTTTTTGCAGCCGCCATGGCTTTTTTTCCACCGATGACCACAGCTGTTTTTCCATATCTGCTGCAGTATTCCGGTACTTTTTCATAGACATCTGGCCCAACGGAATAGTCAGGGATCAGAATTGAATAGTTTTCCATGTTTTACTCATCTTTCTTTATTAAATGATTTTCCTTGATCACTATATGTATCATAGCCTAGATTTCGTTTGGCGTCAATGTGGATTCCCTTGCCCTTTGATATTCGCTGTGATAGAATTAGTAAAACTATAAAGGAGGGTACAAAAACAGGAAATGCGCAATAAAATCGCCGAAAAAATGCTCGAAAAAAAAGATATGATATTTGAGATTTTCGAATTCTCCCAGAAAAGAATCCGGGAAGTGGGAGAGGAGAATGTGTATGATTTCAGCCTGGGAAATCCTTCGGTGCCTTCCCCTGATAGTGTGTCGGAAACCATACATTTGCTGCTTGATGAGCTTAAGCCGCTTGAACTGCACGGATACAGTCCCGGTAAGGGGATTGCCGATATGAAAAATGCGGTTGCGATGCATTTGAATCAGAAAATGGGTGCGCATTATGGTCCGGAACATATTTTCCCGACGCTCGGGGCAGCGGGTGCGTTGGCACATGCTTTACGTACGGCAGCAAATCCCGGGGAAGAGATTGTTACTTTTGCCCCCTGTTTTTCGGAATATGAACCTTACACGGCAGGTGCAGGTCTGAAGCTTACGATTGTTCCTGCCGATACGGAACATTTTCAGATTGATTTTGAAGCATTTGACGCAGTGATGAATCCCAACGTTGCGGCGGTTCTGGTTAATTCGCCCAACAATCCTTCCGGGGTCGTCTATTCTACAGAGACAATCATGACACTTGCCCGGAAAATGAGAGAAAAAGAAACAGAGTACGGTCATCCGATTTATCTGATTTCCGATGAACCTTACAGGGATATCATATTCAAGGGGACAGACAGTCCTTATATAGCCAATTACTATGACAATACTCTCACCTGCTATTCCTACAGTAAATCCTTATCTTTGCCTGGGGAGAGGATAGGATATCTTGCGGTGTCTCCGGAATGTGAAGACGGCGAGATGATCATGGCAATGTGTTCGCAGGTATCAAGGATGATCGGGATGAACGGTGCGCCCTCTCTCATGCAGAGGTTAATTGGCCGTATTGAAGGACAGACAGCAGATCTGTCCGTATATGAGACAAACAAAAACCTGCTTTATGATGCACTGACTTCCTATGGGTATTCCTGCGTGGAGCCGGGAGGGACTTTCTATATGTTCCCGCGTTCTCCGATTCCTGACTCCATGAAATTTTGTCATGATGCCATGAAAGAAGATCTCATGCTTGTGCCGGGAGATATCTTTGGGTGTCCTGGACATTTCCGGATTGCCTACTGTGTGCCGACACAGAAAGTGAAAAAGGCACTTCCGGTTTTCCGTAAAATGATAGAATGCTGTCAGGAGTAGAGATTTGAAGATTGAGATTTATATGAAAGCAGAGAAAAAGACACCGGCTTTCTATAGGAAAGCGATGGAAGAATATGTAAAGCGTTTGGGCGCATACACTAAAATATGCTGTTATTTTATCAAAAAACAGCGAGAATGGGACAATAAAAGGGTTGATGACGATGCGGTGATGTGTCTGGACATTATTGCAGGAAAAGGCAGTATCTCTTCGGAGTCTTTCAGTAAGGCAATCGAATCCTGGGAGATGAGCGGCAAAAAGACCATTCGGATTTTTGCGGGGGGGATGCAGAAAGAAGGGGGAGACTATGATACAATCTGTCTGTCGGAATATGATCTGCCGCCGGCAATGCAGGGCATGATCATGACAGAACAGATCTACCGTGGATACCGGATCCGATATCATCAGCCTTATCATAAATAAAGCTGGAGGGAACATCGATATATATATCGACGGTAAAAGAAAAGCTGTTGTACCAGTCACCCGGTACAACAGCTTTTAAGTGATATTTTTATAAAAAGGGAAGAGCGATTAGCATACGCCCTGTGCGAGCATCGCGTTAACAACTTTTTCGAAACCTGCGATGTTTGCGCCTGCCACATAATCTTCACCGAGGTCATAGCGTTTCGCTGCATCGCTGATATTCTTGTAGATATTGGCCATGATCTGTTTCAGTCTGCCGTCTACTTCTTCGAAGGTCCAGCTTAATCTCTCGCTGTTCTGGGACATCTCCAGAGCGGATACGGCTACACCGCCTGCATTCGCTGCTTTGCCAGGTACGAACCAGATGCCGTTCTCCTGAAGATACTTGGTAGCATCAAGTGTTGTAGGCATATTTGCACCTTCTACAACAACTTTACATCCATTTTCTACCAGCTGTTTTGCATCTTCAATAAACAGCTCGTTCTGTGTAGCGCAAGGAGCAGCCACATCACACTTGATCTGCCATACGCCGCGGCCTTCATGGTATTCGCTGTTCGGACGATAGTTTTTGTACTCGGTAAGACGAGCACGGTTTACTTCTTTGATTTCCTTGAGTGCTTCAAGATCGATGCCTTCCGGATCGTATACCCATCCTGTAGAATCGGAACATGTCACAGGTGTTGCACCGAGCTGATAAGCTTTTTCGATGGCATAGATCGCTACATTGCCGGCTCCGGAGATAACAACTGTCTTGCCTTCCATGCTGTCACCATGGTCTTTTAATACTTCCTGCGCCATGTACATAGC
>CACZNZ010000355.1 GCA_902782625.1 uncultured Lachnospiraceae bacterium
AAATGATAATAAAAGGAATTGCGGTTGACACCACAGTCCTCGACAATCTCTTTCACCGTAATCTGTGAGATAGGCCTCTCATTTAACAATTTTATAAAAGATTTTTTGATCTCTCGCTTTGCAAAGGGGGGCATTTCTCTTCCTTTCTAACAGGAAACTAAGCAAATAAAGTAATATGTCCAATGCCTATCATAACACAAAAAAAGAGATTACACTATAATTAATTTGCAATTCTATAAATATATTATTCATTTTAAAAAAAAGAATCCCTCGGATCTTCCCAAAGGATTCTTTGAATTCGTATGTCTGTATACTATTTCACTTTTACGGTAACAGCTTTTTTCGCGCCGTTGACTGCAATGACATACACTTTGCATGTGCCCTTAGCCTTGGCTTTGATTCTTCCGGTCTTGCTCACTGTCACGATTTTCTTATCGCTGCTGATATAACGTAATTTTGAAATACGAGCAGCTTTCACCAGTTTCCTGCCTTTTTTCAGGCCGGTCACTTTTGCTTTAATCCTGGAACTCTTGCCGACTTTCAGTGAAATGCTTGCCTTGGTCACCGTCACTTTCTTGGGATTCGTAAAAGTTTTTGTACCACCTGAAGTATACGCACAGACAACCGGGCTGGTTCTGACATAGGTCTTCTTTCCATTTTCTATAACATAAGCTTTGACAAGAGCTCTGTATGCTTTCCTTGTCTTAAGATTCTTCTTTGTCCAGCGGAAAGTCATATTGCCCTCTATGGTTTTAGCCATTTTAGGAGCCTTCTTCCCATCTTTGCCAAAGAATACATCATAGCCCTCTGCACCATTTATTTTATTCCAGGTGAGCACAAGGCGCTTTTTTCCTTTGGAAGTCATCTTGGAAAGAAGTGTTCCACGGATTTTGGATATTGCACTAATATCCGTCTTCTGTGTCTGCCCCTGTTTTTGAGTCGATGCCTGGTTGTTATTGCCAGGATTATCTGTCGATCCAGGGGTGCTATCAACAGGCTTTTCCTCTTCAGCATAAGTATAGGTGTAAGTCAGATTCTCGGAAATTGTGGTTTCTGTATCCGGTGTTTTATCCCAGCTCCCAGCCTTGTAATTGCTGTTGGGTTTATCTCCGACTGTGGGAATGTCGTCATCCTTCAGCTTCAAATCTTGGTTTTCATCTTCAAAACGGAAAAGGGTGACCACCTTGTCCTCGGTTGTTCCATCGTTCCATGCACCATTTTTCACCTTGAAAGTCACATCGTAGGATACCATCTTAATAAAAGAACTGGAAAAGTCTGTCTGCTTGTCTCCATTGTACTGCTCATTAAAGACATAAAGGCTATCTCCATCAGAGAACTTATCCTTTATATTGATTGTCACTCTACCGGCTGCATCATCCTGTGAAGACGAACATCTCTTGATCCTTCCATAGTATGTGATATCACCCTTGCTGTCTTTGATAATAGCGGAGATATATTCGTTGTCTCCGGTCTTTGCTCCAGTATAAGCAACTTCCACACTTCCATCTGCATGGTTTTTCAAAGAAGCATCAAAGTCTTTTCTTTCAGAATCCAGAAGGGTCAACTTCCATTGGTTATCAGATGTCTTAGACACCTTGCTGAGTGCGTCTTTTCCCACATCGCCCGAAGATTTGCCGCCTTCAGCGGTAGATGTCATAAGGACAGAATCCAGATTCAGATGAAATGCCGGACGGATTCCTACATCTGATTTGCTGATTGACTGACCACTATACTTGACCGTACCGTTGGGCAGAACATAGGCCGCAAAATTACCCGTGCCCGGTGAACGAAGCCACCAGTGATTTATGATCCAGTCGTTATGCGTAGAATCAGAATCAACGATCCTTAACTCTTTAACCACTGCATTTGCTTCTTTAGTAGAGAGAGGCCAAAGCAGGGCATTCACTACTTCACTCCCTGCAACACAGTCAGTATTAGCACCATTGTATGGGCCTGAAGCAAGGGTTCTCGGTTTCACAGCCGCCTGCTCTCCTGCAGGAATACCGTTAGCTATTGTATCTATACTTATTTGCAGTTTGCTGCCCTCATAAGTGTTCTTACCCTTATCATCGGCAAAAACACCGGTTGTCACATTCCCGGCTGCCAGCAGGGTCATGTCTCCCATTTCACTGGCAACGCCACTGCCGTCATATCCGATCACACGCCAGTCTTTACCTCCAAAGGAAACCGTTGCGGCATCTTTCGTATTAGAATCTTTTTCTAATACAGTGGTCCCTTCTGTCATAGAGGCCACTCCATCTTCTGCATGTGTCTGCAAAGCTGTCTGCGGGACAAAGGCTACCGTAAGGGCTGTCGCCAATGCTGCCAGAACAAACAGAAAGTTCTTTTTTTGTAGTTTCATTCAAGTCTCCTCCCTTTCTTTGATCTCGCCTGCTTATGCAGAACGGTATAAGTATATATAATATCCAAAAAAACGACATGACTGCTACATTTGCAATCATGCCGTATTCTATATTATCCAAGCGCGTCGGATTTGTCAACCTGATATTTTTCCCAATTGGTCGATTTTGTTGCGCCTGAAGTATCCACTTTATCCTTATATTCACCTACTGTGACCGTATACTGACTGTCTCCTTTAACTAAAACTTTGCCATCAGTTCCTTTGATCGTTACCGTCTTGCCGTCAGCATCTACGATCTTTCCTTCATTTTGAAGGCTTGTCAGGGTGCTGTCTCCCGTCACTGTCCATGTACTGTCTTTTTCGATATACAGATTGCAGTATCCGTCTCCACCGTTTCCGGCATCGGATTCATCATCTGTGATTGCTCCACAAAGAGTGCTTCCTTTTGTCATGTAAAAGTCGAGCTTACTGATGCTGTCCCAGATTATGTCTCCCTGCATATCCTGACTGATCGCGGTAAAATTACAATCGGCTCCGTTGCTTCCGCTGCTTCCCCATCCTCTCTGGTTGCTGTTGCCGGTGCATCGCAGGAAGAAATCATTTTCTTTTGCATAATTGATATCCACATGATTCAAAACAAAGGTGGATTCTGTGTTGGTCGTATAGAACATGCCGCCGTTCCTGGCTGTCAATGTTCCTCCGGACATTTCAAATGTGGAATTGCCTTCTTCGGAATCTCCTGACATACTCTGATACAATATTACATTCCATGTACAGTCATTTTGTTTGTCATCACTCATATTACCGGTAAGATTGGTATCAAAAAGCCGCAGAGAATTCTTGCCCTCAATACAAACCGCTTCAGAACCGTTCGCCTTCAGATCCGCATTATGAACAGTGATATCCGCTGTAGAGTATACCGCGGGTGAACCTGTTCCATTCGATGTATAGCTTCCGCCGTCCACAACCATCGTTCCACCTCCACGATCACTCCGGATTGCCGCCGAAGACTGACCTTTTGTCTCAGCAGTCACATTCCACGCATATAATGTTCCGCCGCCGGCAACATGAAGTGCTCCGGATGTGTCTTTTTCCGTAGAAATCTTTGTATCGGCAACATAAGTTACACCTTTATTATAAGAGAAGATTCCGGTTCCACCAGATGCATCTGTGCTGATTGTACTGTTCTTGACATTGGTCTCTCCTTCTGTAGTAAGGACTGCTGCACCGGTACCGTAAAAGCTTGATCCATCTCCTCCGGTACTCTCATCAGATGTTCTGCTTACAGATGCCCCGTCAAGAGTAACTTTCGCACCATTTTCTACAAGGACTGCATTCTCATCTTTTCCGGTAGACTCATATGTCTCATTTTTTGTTTCAGTATCTTTATCATAAGTAGTCAACGCAGAATACTCGGAAGGGGCCTGCGTCTGGCCACCGCCCTGTCCGGGTGCTCCCTGCATTCCACCGGGGCCGATATCGTTTTTCACAGTAATGCTCTCTGCATTTCCTGACTCGTCGAGAGAAATCTCTACAAGGTCACCCTCCTCAAGATCGCTTAGTGCTATTTCTTTGGCTTCCTGCATCTGAGGAGGCTGGTTGTTTTGGTCATCTGGCTTCTCCGGAGGTTGCTGTTGGCCATTTTGACTGTTTTGCTCATCCGGCTTCTCCGGAGGCTGCTGCTGGTCAGTTTGACCATTCTGGCTGTTTTGGTCATCCGGTTTTTCAGGTGGCTGCTGGCCATTCCCTGGTCCGTTCTGCCCCTGCGGTCCTCCAGGCATACCCTGTTCTTCTGTAATCTTTGTACTGTCTGTTACAGTGATGTCTTTTTCTTCACCTGTCAGATCGAGTTTATTATCATTATTGTTTTGTTCTTTCTGGGATTCCTGGGTTTCTTTTGTGTCCTGGTCACCTTGGGATTTCTGGCTATCTTCTGTTTCTTGATCACCCTGGGTTTCCTGGCTGTTCTGATTCTGTTCCGGTTCTTTTACTGTTCCTACTTTGATAACCACAGAGTCCTCATCTACCGATTCCACAATACCATATATACTGTCCGATGATTCTGCTTTATCTGAAACTGCTGCTGTGGACTTTGTACCCTGGCTGCTGTTTTCACATCCGGCAAGCACTGTTGCTCCCATCATGATACTCAGTATTACGGTTGTCGTTATTTTTCCTCTTCTCATGCTGTATGTTCCTTTCTGATTTTTTATTTTTGTTTTTGTATGCTTTTTCGATAAGATACAATAACCTTATGAATAAAATGTGGGATTTCTGTGTGGATTTTGTGAACGAAGAATGGGATTCCTGGGAACACCATGTACCAGCCATATCAGCCACAAAAAGCTGCCATCCACAAAAAAAGGCAGGATTTCATGCATCGATGCATGAAATCCTGCCTTTTTTTGTGGATGGCAGCTTTTTGT
>CACZNZ010000356.1 GCA_902782625.1 uncultured Lachnospiraceae bacterium
CAGTCCAAATGCATTGCTTGCAGCAGCACGTTGGCAAGTGAAAAAACAACACTTGCGCAAACGTGCATCGCTTGCCCCAAAAGATAATATTTCCGTTCTATGTCCCTTATAATACACATCAATAACACCAATACACCGTGGTACCTATTTTGATACCAACGGTGTTTCATTTTCGGATGATCCAAAAATCCTTATCGATAAACGCTCCTCTTTCCCGGCATATCGTATTGCATTCATTCTTGTGTATCCGGTCTGTGATCGCAGGATCCAGTTCTTTTCGAAGTTTGTCATAGGCATCGTGCAGGTTTTTCTTCAGAAGCCGGAGCGGCATGCCAAAATATTCTGCCAGGATTTCATCCGATATCTCTTTTCCCGGATAGATCAGAGCCCATAAAACCGGTGGATCAAAAAACTTTTCCAGCAGGATCCTCCTCTCCCTCTCAGACAGATGACAGATGCTTTCTTTGATCTCCTTTGAATACGCTTTCCGTATGACTCTTTCTTCTACCGAAACCAAACTACGAAACAGATCAGAGCGGGAATCTGCATGCTGGATCCAGTCTGTTTCTTTATCCGCCTCTTCCAGGTCTGCCAGTTCATTTTCCCATACACTGTCTTCTTTGATCCTCTTATACATGTTGCCTGCCACATATTTTCCGGCGAAGCTCAAGAATTTTGTTCCCCCTCCCGGATCAAACCTCAACGCGGCTTCATATAATCCTCTCTCTCCCTCAGCAACCAGATCCTCTACAGAAACCCTGTCTCCTCCTTTCTTTATGGCCTGGTCATAGCAAAATCCAAGATGCCGTTTGATCAGGATCTCAAATGCATACTCATCGTGCTGTTCCCTGAACAGGATGCAGAGTTCTCCATCCTTCATGTGTTTGTATTTTGCTCTGTCGTTCTTTCTCATCTTTCTTCTTTGATCGATTCTGCATCATCATCAGGTACAGTTGTTCAAACAGTTCTTTTTCTTCTTTACACATCCCCATACGGATTGCCGTGATCCCGGCTGTGATCTTTGCCTTATCCTCCTCCGAAAGTACCTGTTTTCCAATTTGGCGCTGTCGTTTGAAGACTTCTTTTCTAATCAGCAGTTTCAATTCGTTGCTTTCATGGGAAAGACGTTCCGGGTCAGTTTTTTTTCTCATGTTTTCTGCCATCTCTTCCACGACCAGTTCAAACTGCCTGAGGATCGTTTCCTTCTGCAGTCTCTCCGGTTCCCGGAGGATGGACAGATCCGCTTTCAGTTTCCTTTTATCCGATTCGGAAAGATCATACCAAAAACACTCCGTATCTTCAAAAAGATCCGGAAGTCCCGGAAACATCTCCCGGATATCATCATTAATCTCGTTCTTTTCGGAAGTGAAATAGGATGCGGCCATATCGCACAGCATCGAAAATTCTCCACAGCGCATGAGGAGGTTCAGCCCGTCAGGATTCGTCTCTCTCTTTATCAGTGAAATAGCAGATTCATAAGAAAGGCCCAGCTCGGAAAGCTCGTAATTCTTTTTGTCCGGGATGTTCGTGATGCCCAGAAGATAATCGGCTGTTACGTTATAGTATTTAGCCAGAGCTTCGATAAGTTCTGTATTGATCCTGGCGGTCTTTCCATTTTCTGCCCGGCTGATGGTAGAAACATCAAAATACCCAAAACCGTTTTTCTCCAGTTCCTTCGAAAGCATCCTTTGATTCAGCCCTTTTCTGGATCGCATTTCGATCAATCGTTCTTTACAGTTTCCCGGAAGATTAACCATATCTTTGTCCTCGTTAGCTTTTTTCTGTATCGAACATATGTTCGTATTTAGATTGTATCATCTGAAATCAACAGGTACAAGAAAAACTTTTTCTGCGTGTCAAGCCGGTTTGCAAAAATGCAATTCCTTTTTTGTGATCCCTGTTATTTTGCACTTCTGCAGAATTTTCAGTTTTCCTCATTTTTCTACGCAAAATTATATAGAAGGACAGATGTTCTGACGGGCGGACACATTCCGTTCAAAGGGACATCATCTAATCACAGGACCGGCGGGAATACCCGCCGATTGTTTTTTTATGGAAGGAGGAAACTAATGAAAAGCATGTATTTGAATATCCCACCGTTAACAAAAAATGCCGCAGGCACTCCCTATCAACTCACGGGTAAGCAGAGAAAAAAGATCCGCTCCCTGATCCACAAGGAATGCTGCAACTACGATTCCTGGTACAGGGAATGCCTGGGTCCTGACCGGGCAGATGACGGCTCTTGCATCCAGCTGGGAGCTGACCATCTTGCATGTCGCTGGATGGAACATGCCGTCCTTCCGCTTGATCCGGAACTGCATGCAAAGATCATACGGAATCCTGCAAAGAAACACTGTATCCGGTGCGGCAGCTGGTTCCTTCCGGGATCAGGCCGGGCGTTGTATTGCCCGTCATGTGCCAACCAGGTCAGAAAGGAGCACAAGAGGGACTCAGCCAGAAAAAGACGACACACGACTGAGATAAAACGATCATGACCGTGGGTTCATTTTGAGTCCGACGGTACTATCCACAAATGTTCAAAGTGA
>CACZNZ010000357.1 GCA_902782625.1 uncultured Lachnospiraceae bacterium
ATTGTTTCCTGTGATACTTACATAATATCCCATCCCCGAAGTGATGGGATTTAGCGCCATAAAAAAGAGCATCATGATCTTCGCCATCATCGATGGATTGGTGGAGGTCAGGGAATTGATATTGGCAAACAGTTCCACGCTAACCAATGTTCCTAAAATAAATGTCACAAGCACCAGGACATTGGCGGCAAAGGCCTGAAAAGACCTTGCAAATACGCTGAAAGCAAACACTGAGATCGATGCAGCCCAGAAAGTAAAAAGGGTCAGCATGATCATCAGGCGTACAATCTCCCTCCAGCTGATTCCGTTGTACATACAGTAGATGGACAGGATTGGAAGAGAAGAAAAATTAATCAGCAGATATTCCATCAACACCAGCATAAACTTGGAGAAATGTACTCCGAAGCAAAATCCGGAATCATCGCAAATTGCTCTGTGACATGCCGATCTCTATCCTGTGAAAAACAGCTTCCCACCAGGAAGGGCATGATAATGAAAATCACCAGAATCTGTATCAGACTGATGATGAAAAACTGCGTCCGATAAGGAGAATAACTGTACATATTCCCCTGATAGGATTCCGAGTTAAAAAGCAGGAACAATATGGTCACAAAAGCCAGAATCGCGTCGTAGAAAATAATCATCATCGAAAGTCGCAGATTCCTGCCTTCGCGCAGCAATTCTGCCAGTAATAAGGGATGTTTCATATTCTCACCTCCGCAGAATATCTTCGAGGTTTACACTGTCACGCCGGTAGTTTCTGACCAGTGCCCCGGATCCGGTAATCTGGGCCAGCAGCATGGCTTCCTCCCGCTCATCTCCCTGAAAGCGGAAGATCACTTCCTGCCCGTCTACGGTGACTCTTTCTACAATCGGATTATCTTTAAGAACCTGAATCGCCGCTTCCATATGATCGATCACATGCATCCGCACCGGGCAGGTATCCATCTCTCTTTCCATGACTTCCTCGATGGAACCACAGATTTTTACTTTACCCTGCTCCAGAACCGAAAGATTCGTCATAAATCCCGTAAGTTCAGTATAGACCTGCGTATTGATGATCAGAGAAACACCTTCCTGATACATCGCTTTAAGAATATCAATCATATGTTCTCTATGGTCTACATCAAGCATTTCGAAAGGTTCGTCAAGGATCAGCCATACCGGTTCATGAAGAATCGCCGCTCCCAGCCCGAACATCGGAAAAAGGGACCTGGGAATCTCTTCAAGATAAGTTTCCCGGAATGCCATCAGATCCAGCATTTTCAGGACTTCCTCCAGTCTGCTCCTTCGATTTCTGCCATAGATCTTATAGAGAGAAAGGATCATTTCATAGTATTCTTCAAGGGTAAGCTGACCATAGAAACCAAAATGATTCTGCATAAATCCCGATAACTTATATGCTTCACTTTGGGGATCATAAACATTTTCAGTATTGACCAGGACACGCCCTTTGTCAGGCTCCTCGATTCCGGCTGCTGCCTTGAGAAGCATCGAGCGGGATGTCTGGTCTGATCCGAACACTCCAAAGACCTGATGATCCTGGATCTCCAGATTCAGATCCTGAAGACAGGTCTGTTTATTTCTTGTAAGGCTCACCTTCACAAATTCAATCATCCGCTCCTCCTTTGGACCCGTTCTTTTCATCCATGATCAGGCTCAGAACCGGTGCACTGCCCTGTTGTTTCTTCCCGTTCAGCTGATAGGTCAGCGTCATCAGATTATCATCGGATATGTAGGAGTTCAGATTCTCTTTCTTCACAACATCATCCATCTGTTCCAGAATAAGATCATTGTCTCCTGTTTCATAATTATAGGCATAGATGGTACCGTGGAACTGATCCCTGTTTCGTACGAGAGTCTGGGGTGTCTTCTCCGGATCAAACTGATATACAGCCACGGTCCTGTTTTCTTCAAGAGTATCCTGAAACAGAGGGGCCGCAAGGTCCGATTCTTTCAGACAATAAGTATTGATATCTGAGATGTAGCTGTATTTCTCACTTTCCGGCATGGAATAATAATCTGCATAAAGGTTCAGATAATTTTTATCTTTATGGCTGTCAATGAAGACGGACTCATTCTCTTTGGTATCGATTCCGATTACCACACAGCGGTCCTCTCCATTGGTTCCTTTAAAATATTTTTGCACGATCAGATTATAGATACTGCTCAGGACCGGGGAATCATCTTCCGACAGAAATTCCGTCTCACCGTTTTGATTATTGTCCCAGCAGTACACATCTTCTTCATTGACCTTGATCGTTTCTCCCGCATCAAGTGACGGTAAAAGAGCATACTGATTCCCTCTGACCACAACGATCTTCTCAAAATCCCGGATCGTAAGGTTTGTGATCTTTCCGTAAAAACCTCCACCGGTGGAAACAAGATCCGTTCCGAACAGGAATCCGTCATCCATACTTCCTTCCCTTCCCTGCTTCATACGAAGAGTCCAGGAATTACCGGGAACCGGCGCATCAATATTCACGTCCAGACCTCTGCCGGAACGATGGACCGTGA
>CACZNZ010000358.1 GCA_902782625.1 uncultured Lachnospiraceae bacterium
AAAAGCGGAAAAATCAATGACCGGATCGGTGTAGAAACCATGCTCATAAGTCTTTCTCAAAAAGAATAACCCGGAAAGCAGCCGCTCTTTCCGGGGTGATATTATATACATTTTCTACTATGCCATCTTGTTGACTGCCTTGGTAAGGCGGGAAATCTTTCTGGAAGCAGTGTTCTTATGGAAGATACCCTTAGAAGCTGCTTTGCTGATTTCAGAACTTGCAACCTTTAATGCTGCCAGTGCAGCTTCCTTGTTGCCTTCTGCAATGGCAAGGTCTACTTTTTTAATGCAGGTTTTTACCTTGGATTTAATGGACTTATTACGTAATGTCTTTGTCTGGATGACTAAAATTCTTTTTTTCGCAGATTTGATATTAGCCAATCTGTACACCTCCAAATATATTGAACTTATCTTTTTTGTTTTCCTATTTCCATTATTTCGGACACGGACAACATAATGGAAACATACCCTACTATTTTAGAAGTTCGATTGTGATTTGTCAATAGCCTTTTTGCTTTTCTTGACAAAAAGATAGGTATGGTGTTTAATGAATAAAGTATGCACTTAGCACAAAATGTATGCGATAGCATAATTATTCGATAGATTGCAGGAGGGAATGTATTTGTCTAACAGAAAACAGGATCATATCAGAAACTTTTGTATTATAGCCCATATTGATCACGGTAAGTCCACGCTTGCCGACCGGATCATCGAAAAGACCGGGCTTCTGACGGATCGTGAGATGCAAGATCAGGTTCTGGACAACATGGAGCTTGAGAGAGAAAGAGGTATTACGATCAAGTCTCAGGCAGTTCGTATCATTTATCATGCCAAAGACGGAGAAGAATACATTTTCAATCTTATCGATACGCCGGGCCATGTCGATTTCAATTATGAGGTAAGTCGAAGTCTTGCGGCATGCGAGGGGGCGATCCTTGTAGTGGACGCTGCCCAGGGTATTGAAGCTCAGACGCTGGCCAATGTATATCTGGCGCTTGACCATGACCTTGAGATCATGCCGGTCATCAATAAGATCGATCTTCCGAGCGCAGATCCTGACAGGGTTGTTGATGAGATTGAGGATGTCATCGGTATCGAGGCAGAAGATGCTCCAAGGATTTCTGCAAAGAATGGTATCAATATCGAAGAAGTTCTCGAACAGATTGTTACAAAGATCCCGGCTCCTGGCGGAAGTGAAGATAATCCACTCCAGGCGCTGATCTTTGACAGCCTGTATGATTCCTATAAAGGCGTGATCGTGTTTGCCCGTATTATGGAGGGATCCATCAGTCGAGGTACCAACATGAAGATGATGGCTACCGGGGCTGTCGCTGAAGTAGTGGAAGTAGGAACTTTCGGTGCCGGACAGTTTATCCCCTGCGATAAGCTGACGGCCGGTATGGTGGGATACATTACAGCAAGCCTGAAAAATGTAAAGGATACCCGTGTGGGTGATACGGTCACTGACGCCGACCGCCCCTGCGATCAACCGCTGCCCGGCTATAAGAAGGTAAACTCTATGGTCTTTTGCGGGGTATACCCGGCAGACGGAGCGAAATATCCGGATCTCAGGGATGCGCTGGAGAAACTGCAGCTAAATGATGCTTCCCTGCGTTATGAACCGGAGACATCTGTCGCTTTAGGATTCGGATTCCGATGCGGATTCCTTGGGCTTCTTCATCTCGAGATCATCCAGGAAAGACTGGAACGAGAATATAATCTGGATCTGGTCACAACAGCGCCCAGCGTTATCTACAAGGTTCATCTGACAGACGGCACCTGTTTTGATCTGACTAACCCGACAAACCTGCCGGATCCTTCGACGATCGAATATATGGAAGAGCCGATCGTTTCAGCAGAGATTATGGTGACCAAAGACTATGTCGGCCCGATCATGACATTGTGCCAGGAGCGAAGAGGTACCTATGTATCCATGGAATACCTCGAAGAAACCAGAGCCCTCTTAAAATATGAGCTTCCACTCAATGAAATCATCTATGACTTCTTCGATGCATTAAAATCCAGATCCAGAGGATATGCTTCCTTTGATTATGAGTTGAAAGGCTATCAGCAGTCAGATCTTGTAAAACTTGATATCCTGATCAACCGCGAATCCGTGGACGCACTTTCCTTTATCGTCCATTCTTCCGTAGCCTATGAGCGAGGGCGCAAGATTTGCGAGACACTCAAAGAAGAGATTCCGAGGCACCTTTTCGAGATCCCGATCCAGGCAGCGATCGGCTCGAAGATCATTGCCAGAGAAACCGTCAAAGCAGTCCGCAAAGACGTCCTTGCCAAATGTTATGGCGGAGATATCACCAGAAAGAAAAAACTTCTGGAAAAACAGAAAGAAGGAAAGAAG
>CACZNZ010000359.1 GCA_902782625.1 uncultured Lachnospiraceae bacterium
ACCGTGGAGCATGGAAATGTTGGAAATCATTTCAATGAGAGCTTTGTTTGTGATCCGTTTTTTCGCGTCCACATCCTGGACGCCGACAAAAAAAGTCTGTTCCAGTTTCATATTAAGCATCCTTTCGGACAATAAAAGTAATATATGCTTTGCTGAAGAATCGTAGATATTTACTACTCTCCACTTCTACTCTGTTTTTCTCTGTAGAACGGACTTAGATTGATAAACAGTTTTTTTAACTGATCAACATCGTCACAGTTCTTAAAGAGATATTCCAGCAGTTCTTCCTGTCTTGCTTGCCCCAGTGTCAAACGATACATCGAAAGAATTTTTATTAACCGCTCGTATGCTAACTCATCTCTACTGAAAGGATACATGGGAACGATCCGCTCTATTTTCACCATATCATCCGTTTCACGAAGTCCCCAGTAAGGAATCAGATCAGATGATCCGTCTGTCTTTTCGACTCTGGATGCTTCCTTGAACATTTCTTCCCAAATATCATTTCGAAACGGAATTTTACCATATCTGTTCGCAACATTTTGCCGGATTGCCAAACATTCAAACCGGTTAATGCGACCTTCTCTTTGTTCCAAATCGATTGGATTGGATGGCAAGTTCCAGTGGACGATTCGCCTACAGTAATTATGAAAATCAAGACCTTCCTGCCCTATGGATGTGGTCGCAAGGACAAACGGTCTAAATGGTGAATTGAATGCGTTACGAATGGTCTTCTTCCGATCTGTATCAGATTCTTTTCCCTCTCCTTTAGTAAACGCTACGGCAAAGTGCGTCCGAATATTAGTTGGCTTCTCCTTTTCACCCGTCATACGCTTTTTGAAAGCAAGATATGTATCGACACTGTATGGAGTCGTTCGGATATCCATGGAACCTATCATCTGACGATGCATTTGATTGACCATCTTATCATCATGATCAAGTCCGTTGGAAATAAGGTGAGCATACTCATCAAAGACTGCTTGTAGATTTCCTTGAACGCAGTATGTCAAGAGGTTCTGCCAATGTGCGTCATCCGACTTCCTTCCGCATGCAAGTTCTATAACTGCAGTAGATTCTGGCGTATTCATCCGATTGATGAATACCCTCGCCAGCTGACTTGGAATGTAGGATGCCAACTCCTCATTATCATTCAAATAGGCTTTGTATGTCCGGTTAATGCAGATAGCTGGAGAAGCAATCGCCATATCTGTCAATACATCGATAAGATCGTCTGGTCTCCGGCCAATATTGGTAACATTCTCGTCAACTGTCTCATGATAAATCTGTTGCAGCATATTGAGATGCGCCATGAATCCCTTTTGCCCTTTTTTCTTTTCCTCTCCATCTCCGTATTCAGTCAGTTTCGTACCGTTTTCAAGCCAACCAGAAGCATACTTTTCACCATCTAATAGCATCGGTGCGATGTAATACCATTTAGAATCTTCCCTTCCCCCACGCGGATTAGGGAATGCTGAGAGTTCTTTCCTAATTTTTCTTTTAATATTCTTGCGGATAGCACTAATCCCCATACGGTCGTTCATGCACGTAATGGGATCATAGCACTCTGACAGAAAGCGAGAAGGATAAACCAGGCAGAACAGCGCCATCCTGCTAGGATCTCCGTTTTTCACGGAAAAATTCAATCTTGCCGATGGGTATCTTTTCTCGCCGGTATAGAAATAATGAACATTTTTGTCTTGATAATCCTTCGCCAACCTACCAACCGTTCTGCGCTCCGCTTCATAGGAAATCAAACTTGCCAGCATTCTCGGCACCATCTCCCAAGATGAAAACATCAGTGTTTTAGAAGACATTTCTGTCCCTTTGTATGCCCCCTGCAGTTCATAATATGGTCTGGACGGTGGCATCCAGAGAAGTTTTTCCGCGCCCCGCTGCAGAACTATTCCCATAACTTTTTCAAGCCGTGCATTGTTATTCGGAATCTTATCATAATGATCGATGCTGCTTCTGTTCAGCCAAAAGGAACTCTTTCTTATTTTCCTGATATCGTCAGGATGCCCCCTGAAATACTTTTCAACATTGCGTTTCAGCTGATAGTCTCTCATAAAGGACATCAGATACGGTGTGGATTTGACATAGTCTACCGGCACATGATAATTCGCACCAATCTGATCAAGCAATTGCTGGGCTTGAATATAAGAAAGAACGTCTTGTTCCAAAACTTCCAGCGGAATATGGACATCACTGTCGTCAATGATGTCAGCGTTCTCGTCGGCGGATATCCGCTCTGTCCGGCAGACAGTCTGATACATCGCTTCTTCCGCTACCTCCTTTACCTTCAGGATCGTTGTGTCTCCCAATGATAGTTCTTTCAGTTTGACCGAATAATCCTTCCATACTGTCAGAAACTCACACTCCGTCTCTGGGTCGTCATTCAGAAAGTTCATTACTGACAAGAATTCTGTATAATGCTCATCAATACGGGTTTCGTCAATCTCTTC
>CACZNZ010000360.1 GCA_902782625.1 uncultured Lachnospiraceae bacterium
AACATCCGTGCCGGTTCGAGTCCGGCTGCCGGCAGTAAGCAAAATCCCCGATCTTGCTGAATTAATCAGCAGGATCGGGGATTTTTTGTTCATTAAGTATTAACCGAGATTCAGCTACGTTATTTTTTAGCAATCAGTTCCATACCATAATTATTCGGATGAATCAGACCGCTGCCCTCAGCGACCCGCGTCGTCCCGTCATTGTCAAAACAATCTATAGACAACCACTCCATACAACATTTTGAGGTATTAAAAAATACCGGGAACCCGCATTATCAGCGGATTCTCGGCATTCGAACTGTCAGAGACCGGATTATATGCCGGTCCCCTGCTTATTGCAACGTCTTTTAAGATTTCCCATCTGACTGATGCAGAGCACTATTGGGATGAAAATGATGATGTGCATCATGTATATCAGTGGATTTTTGAGCGAAAATCCGAGCTTCGATATGATATTCTTTACCATCGTATGCGCGATATAGATTTCCAGCGAATACTTTCCCAGGAGGGAAAACAGGGAGAACAGCTTGCCCCACTTCGCGGGGACTGCTTTCCTCAACATCACATATGCAAACATCAGAAAGATGCCGTAATATCCATAGAAAGATCGGCCGAGCGGAAAATCCATTCTGCCTACGATGAGCTTAGCGATCGGGGCGAACAGGATGACGCAAATGACCCAGAGCGGGACATCACTTTCCTTGTCTCCCATCTCCTCTGAACGCCTCCCGAGCCACATCCCAATCAGGAAGTAAGGAACCCGCTGCAGCGCCATTTCAATATTGTCGAAGACACCATAGGCGAACCGATAGCACAAGATGGTCATACTGAAGGCACATATCAGGGCGAACAGATATCTGCGCCTGTCATTTACCAGCCAAAACACGAATGGTGAAAGGATGTAGAGAAGACAAATGAATGAAATGTACCAGAACGTCGAAGCCTCGCTGATCCAGAAAGTGATAAGGGTGTAGTCGAGAAGAAATTTCGCGAAGGTCTCATGGAAAAAGAAGAAATCCATTATAATCCAGTAGACCAGACCACATACGAGATAGGGAAGAACGACCCTGTAGACCCTTTTCCGGTAGAAGGCAGACAGCTTTTCCCTGCGGCTCAAGGAATAATACAGACCGAATCCGGATAAGATGATGAAAATATCAACTCCGACACTACCTACTGCGCTGTTATAAAATTTTGTAAGGATACGGATTACAGTATTCGGGGCTTCCGTATTCAGGAAAATAGCAAAATAATGGTACAATACAACGCTCAGAATGGATGCACCGAACAGTTCTCCGCGATACGTGCTTATATCACTCCACGTAAACGGCACTCTATACGTTCTCTTCTTGCTCACTTTCCTCTTCTCCTCATATATGATTCCAAGATATGAAAAAATGATGTCGTCGCTTTCCTTTCATTCACATACTCAAATCATCATTATTCTGAATCGACTCTGTTCCAAGACGTAATCCTTTGACAATCCTCAGCACATATGGAAGCTGTGAAGAGTCAAGCATTTTTAATTCATTTATTATTTCCATCAGTTCTGCTTCATTCGTTTCCGATTCTGATGCAGATATACTATTCGTTTCCACAAGTCCCTCCTTCATGTGGTCAGACAGCTACATATAATATATGTTTTTATTTCCGGTTAATTCCCTTTACATATTAGTTAATCTAGTTTACTTTGTCAACATCGTCGTCTACGAATGATTATCCGATTATTGATAACCAATTCTTTTTATAATAATTTGTATGTATGTGATATGATACACTCAAGTGGCGAAGTTGCTTCACTCATCTTCCGTATACCGTAGTTTTTATTTTCTCGATGCAACTTCTGGGTAAATTTAGGACACAAAAAAGGAATCTCAAAGCCGATTCGGATTCGACCGAGAGATTCCAGATTTGTTTTAAGATAAGATATGAAGGCCAACTTGGAGCCAGGTGACAAAGTTAAATGATCAGAAAAGAAGCCGATCTCCGCCAGCATCTCACGTCTCGCGGCTTCTCCCGGTGTTTCGCCCAGGTATATGAGACCGGCAGGGACATGTTACACTCGTCTCCTTTAAAATTGATGAATTCCATTGTAGAATCTTATCTGTAACCGGCTTTCAATTCATTAACCCAGCTTCAGCTGTGCTACTATCCTTTTCGCAATCAGTTCCATACCATAATTATTCGGATGAATCAGACTGCCGCCCTCGGCAATCTGGGTTGTCCCGTCATTGTATGTCACGATTGTGCCGGCAGGTGGCAGTGTCTGTGTAGAAAGAAGGTTCTGGATCGACACAAAATCGCATCCGTTCTCTTTACATGCACGAATATAATCGCTGATGACAGTCGGTCTGTAATACCATGTTCCGACACAGATTACACGGGCTTTTGGGCAATCCGCTTTTATCTGCGCAAGAAGATGTCTGATATTATTCCCGAAAGCGGCCTGCTTTTCATTATCGTTCACGTTATCTCCGAGCTGGATGATGATCAGATCAAGGTCTTCCTTAAAGAGATATCTCTTAGCCGCGTACCACCTTCCGGCTGTATCCAGATCCGTACTTCCTTCGAAGGCCGTTCCCGACAATTTAGTAAAAACTGCAGTTGGATTTTTCTTAAGAATTGCGCTGGTAACGTAATAATAATAATCGTGTCTGCTGTCAGTGGCACACATACCGAAACGCCCGCCTTTTTCCGCTGAACCGAGTCCCTGCAGCAGACTGTTTCCGATGAACAGAGTCTTTCCCGGAACGGTGGGAACAGAAATTGTCGTCCTGTCTTCTGTCAATATCGTCGCGTAGCTGCCGTTCTTCTTTTTGACCACAGGTGAACTGATATTTACAATTTTCCCGTTCTGCTTCGTGACAGTATAGAAATTATTCAAATAATGTCTATATAAAAATGTCATGATCTGTCCGCGTGTGCAGAACAGGCTTGTACCAAAGGTGCCATCGGAAAAGCCCTTAGTAACACCTGCGCTGCTGCCCCAGCAGACAGCTTCATAATACGGATGCGATACAGATATATCCTTAAAAGGTGAGACGGTCGGGACTTTTATGTCCGGCTTGCCGGCGACTCTCCAGAGGAACATCATGGCGTGTCCGCGCGTGCAGTTCTTATTGATACCGAATGTTCCATCGGCATATCCTTTAGTAATTCCGTTCTGATAAGCCCACAAAATCGCTTTGTAAAACGCATGTGTCATCGGAACATCAGGGAAAGGACTTTTCCTGACATACTTGGGTGCCGGTTTTCCCATAGTTCTCCATAAGAACATCATTGCCGCGCCGCGTGTGCAATTAGCGCCGCTCCGGAAAGTACCATCACTGTAACCCTTGGCGATCCCGTTGTTCCCAGCCCAGCAGATTGCCTGATAATAAGCATCCCTGGCATCCTGAATGTCCGGGAACGGGCTGAACGGTCCTTTGGTCCACTGTACCCCGACTTTATTGGGATCATCGTAATATGCTGCTTCCTCTCCCGCAAGGACCGTCGGATCTTCTACAGTTCCCGACCCGTCAGACCCTCCGACCGGCTGCGTCTCCTGGTTATCTTTCAGAGAATTGTCAGCTATTAAATCCGGAACTTCAACAACCGAGCTTTCGGCATCCGACGTATCATTAATGATCATAGCCGGATCCTCAGCAGGCACTATTTCGGTTTCAGACGCATTTTCAATAATCGAATTCGGATCGTCAATCAAAACTTCTTCGGCATCCGCCGCATTTTCAAATATCAGATCAGCTTCTTCATCAATAATCACCTGCTCCGGACTTTCCGACGATATTTCCGCAGTAGAATCGACCGCCTGAACCGGACAGGCGGTCGATACAACCAGCGTTAATACTGTCAATATAGGCACAATTTGCCTCCACATGGATTTTTTATTCATACATACCTCTGTCCCAGTGAAAACTATCTCCTGAAGCCTGTCGATCCCTCGAACTATTTTCCGGATGCGGCTCCAGTCTCCACTCTTCAACTTCTCCGAGTCTTCGTGGATCACAATCCGGTTGCCCATCATGTCAGATACATTTTTCCTGACCCTTTTAATGTATCTGTACTAGTCAAAAGAATCATATCGGCTCCTTTTAAAAATGTCAATACTCATCACCGCATACAATTCCTTACTTATCCGGCCCCTTAGTCTCAGTAAATGTTGGATTAACACTTAATATCTCATTAATATCTCTTCAAATATTACAATAGGGGCTGTTACATTAAGTCGAGTCCGCAGCACATATAGCAGACTTTATTTACAAATGTCTGCTATATGTGCTGCAAACACCACCTAATGCAACAGCCCCTTGGCACTCATTCCTATCTTTACTTCGATCGGTAAAGGAAGGTAACAATAGCTCCTCTTATGCAGTTTTCATCGACGCCGAACGTTCCCTTCTTATTTCCGGACGTGTAACCATTCGTTATCTTTTTCTGATAGCCCCAGAGAATAGCCTTATAGAAGGCATGAGTAGTAGGAACATCCCGAAACGGAGATTTCGCGGATGTCTTCGGTGCCGGTTTTCCTTTTAACCTCCAGAGGAACATCATGAGCTCACCGCGACTTACATCGTGGTCGATGCCGAACGTTCCGTCTGGATATCCCTTGGTGATACCATTCTGAGATGCCCAGAGGATTGCTTTGTAAAAAACATGGGTCTTTGCAACATCCTTGAACGGACTCTTTGAGACTGCTTCCGGAGCAGGCTTTCCCGCATATCTCCACAGGAACATAATCGCCTGTCCTCTCGTGCACGGCACTTCCATACCGAAACTTCCGTCTCCGAAGCCCTTTGTGATTCCTCTCCATGTCGCCCAGTAAACTGCCCTGTAGAAGGGATGGGGCGGATCCTGCACATCCGAATAACTTCGCGTATCTCCCACCTTGCCGCCAGGCATCTCGGTCAGCGAGAGCGACAGGAAAAACTCTTCAGTTGAAGAATGATCCTGCTCAGCTGCAATGAGCGCATCCCCCTGAGTAATTCCGGTATTTACGTGAAGCGATCTTCCGTTATAAGCATTGATAAATGTATATGTTCTGTTCGGATTCTGCTGTATCAGCCACAGCTGCTCCGGCTCATCTGAAGGCAGGCTAAGCACGACCTTCTTTGAAGTCCCTTTCGTTGAAAGGGCAAGCATACTGTCAGTTGAAACAATTCTATACAGATTCTCATACACCGGCTCGAATCTGAAATCATTCAGTTCTTTTCTGCCGTTGCCGTCCCACATTATAACTTGAGAGCCCACAGAATCGGATTGTATATGAGCACAGAAGCCACAATCTCGCGATGCATAGATGCAATAATTTCTGTCTGCCTTCACATCTCCATCATAAGAAATCACTGCATTCTTTTTTCTCTTTTCTGCCTCTTTGATGACTGTCTCGGGAAGAATACCGGTGACACTGATTGCGTTTACCCATTTGTCAAGCCCGGCAATCTGGTCAATCTTTTGCACTGCTGTATTCAGCGGGATATTATGAAATCTGCAGGTGCGCTCAACTGCTTCCGTAATCATCCACTCATGTACATAGATATACAGTTTGCCGTTTATAAGCGCCTTCAGTCCTTCTGCCTCTTCGATATATCCTTCCTTTATGTTAAAGAGAATTAGTGTATAGTCCGAATCCGGATCCATTTGAGCAAGAGTTTTTAAATACCACTTAATGTTTGACAGATATGTTGCTCCGCCCTGAAGATTGTGTTTTTCAATCAATGTGTAGATATGACATATCATTTCCGACGTCATCCTGCCATCGCTCTTGATATCAAGATATGGCCTGAGCCCGTTCGCTGCGCAGGTCTCGAGGGCACTGTCTAATGTCGGCGCTTTCTCCCCTCTCCACATCTGTCCCCTGCGAACGCCAAAATCATATGCCTGCAGCTCTTTATATGTCAAATCTCTGACATAAATAGGATCCTCAATTATTGTTCCGTCTTCAGCTCTTCCATAATTGTTGATTGTCTCATCATGTAAAAGCACCGGAATTCCGTCTTTTGTAAAACGTATATCAAACTCAACTTTACTAAATCCAAATGCTGCTGCCATCTGAATTGAAGAGAGCGTATTTTCCGGGGCGTATTTGCAAAACCCCATATGGGCAATGACCGATATTTTGGAAGAGATATGCTCTGGATTTTTGACCTTTGCGCAGATGAAATTTCCGCTCACTGTAAGTGTGCATCTATTTGACAGACCCAGCTTCTGCAGGAGGCTCCCTGCCTTCTGCTTCGCCTCTGTCAGATTCCCGCAATCACTGAGCGAAAACGCCTTGCTTCCACCATCCAGCCAGACAATCTTGAGCATATATCCGGAGGTGCCGGATAACACTTCATCGTCAGTCTGATGAATGTCAGCCATATTGTCATCAATCGGGTCATCAGCTTTTTCCTCATAATGATCAGAGTCTTCTTTCGTCGAATCAATCTCTTGTGCATCTTCCGTGATCAACTCTCCCTCCGGCAGACCTTCTATATCCGATTCAGTATCAAACGAGTTATCCGGTATACTTTCAGCATACACATTTTCTGAAACAGGTACTCTTTCAGGGAGAATATCAACGTCTGCCTCCTCGTCAATAGCATTCATATCCATAACTTCCGCTGATTCCTCTGCAATGAATGCTTCCTCAGAAGCTGACATGTATAAATCCTCTGCATAAACCCTTCCGTTACCGCAAATCAAGTTACTGTATACAACAAAGAGAACCAACAATAATTTCGTATATTTCCTCAAAACTTGATTTCTCCCACTCACGGGTGTTTACTATAACCCTTACTGTATAAATACGACATCATGTATTCGGCTTTATCCGTTTGCGTCATTGATCTCTTCTGCTCCGAGTTGTAGTTCTCTGACAAAATTCAGCACATTCGGCAGTTTTGAGGAGTCAATCTTTTTTATTTCATTAATAATTTCCGTCAGTTCTTCTTCATTCGTTTCCGAGTCCGATGCAGATATACTATCCATTTCCACAAGTCCCTCCTTCATGTGGTCATACAGATACATTCGTGGTTATTTATATTTGGGTTAATTTCCTTTACATATTAGTTAATTTAGTTAACTTTGTCAACATAATCGTCCACGAATGATTATTCGATTATTGATAACCAAACCTTTTTATGGTACTTTAGCGTATATGATAAGATACACTCATACGGAAAAACCCTTTACTCATCTTCCATATACCGTATTTCTTTTTCAATTTTTCGATGCAAGTTTTGGGTAAATTCAGGACACAAAAAAGGAATCTCAAAGCCAATTCGGATTCGATTGAGAGATTCCAGATTCGTCGTAAGATATGGAGGCCACAATATGGAGCCAGGTGACAGAGTTAGAATAATCAGAAAAGAAGCCGGTCTCACACAGGAAAAGTTTGGCGAGCGACTCGGAGTCAGCAAGGTAGCCGTCTCTAAAATAGAAAACAAAGTGAACTCCCTGAGTGACCAGATGCGAAAGTCGATCTGCAGAGAGTTCAGAATTAACGAAGAGTGGCTTCTGTCCGGCACCGGAGAAATGCACGTTAGTTCGGGGGCTGATCTGATCACAAGATTCAGCACCGAGTATGGACTTGACTCGTTGGAGAGAACCATTCTTCTTGAGTATGTAAAATTAAGCCCACAGTCAAAGCAGATGTTCAAGGCTTATCTGAAAAGCATCAGTGAGCGGTTAATTAATGATAATCTGCAG
>CACZNZ010000361.1 GCA_902782625.1 uncultured Lachnospiraceae bacterium
TCCTGAATCATTGTACCGTTATTACAAAAAGACATTTGAGTCCAAAGCAAAGAATGCTCTGGATTATTTTGGTCATCCGATTCCAGGTCTGGATATGGATCCCAAACGGATCAGAAGACGTCTGGATGCAACGTACGGGAATATCTCTGCGGCAAGGGAAAAGATCAATGATGCCTTTCATGAATATCCCGGTGCACTCAGCTTTGAAAAAGAGTGGGCTGAGCTGAATTCTGATATCAGTTCGGCATATGACATTCTCAACAATCAGACCAGTCTGATCCAGGCTGCCGCCCTCTGGATCTGCGATACTCTGCGTGAAGCGGGCACGTTAAGAAAGTGCGAAAAAGAGATTCTTCCTGATGTGAGTGAAGATGATCTGTTTGATATGCCTCACAGCTTTTTTGCGACGGATATGAACTATGACAATGAGATCATCAACAAGGTGATTCATGTCATTATTCACCGTAACGATGACTGCAGGGTGTACCGGTCAAAAGGTGATATCGAACGTTATCTTATAGATGAGGCAATGGTAAGAAACAAACAGTTTCAGGATGTTCCCTCACGCAGAAGATTTGAAAACCTTCTTGAACTCATCGGTGAAGAAACAATTCAAGAAGCAGTAAATGCATTCAGAGAGAAATACTGGCAGCTGGCAAGGATTGTCTTTGACTCGATGGATAAGCTCAACAGCAGGCTTTATACACAATACAGAAAACATGACGCCATTGCCGCAGAAGTCAATTCCATGATGAAAGACAGCTCTGAGGCTGAACTGCTTGAGACGATCATCAAAAAGATGCTTCAGCACAAAGGATATATTGATCCAAAGGGCTTGAAGCTGAGTCCTCAGATGGAAGAATTCTTTAAAAAGATTGTAGACATCACCAATATCCGCAGTACGATTGACGACATTCAGGAACGCCGCAAGGCTGTCTATGATTGTATCAGTGAATATATGACCGCCGATGGCAAAGTCAGAGAAAGTCTGTATCCGAAAAAGCTGATCGAACAGATGAAAGACTTTAGGATTGATGATCCCTGGCAGCTTTCCTTTGCGCTTTTATATCTTTGCGACAGAGGAGATGATCTGATCTGGATGTATTACTTCGGTACAGCTCTCACAGAAATGATCAGGGATACGCTTCCATGGAGATATGATTATGACTTTGACAGCTTTGATATGATCCGTGAGGCGGAAGAAAACAAAGACGGTTCCTTCTTTGATGAATTATACGAACTGAAGTATACGGATCAGGAGGAATGGGAAGAAGATGAACCTGGTATGTTATCCAGCGCTGCACAGCTGATGTATCAATATACCGGCTGTGTTCCTCCCCGCAATATGAGCCGTTTCAATTTCATGAAGAGTATATTTGACGCCTCAGGTCTGGATGAACACACGGCAGAGATTGCGATGACTGCCATGAATTTCATGTACGCAGCCGATACACGCTACGAATCCTATCCGGAAGAAATAAAAGAACCAGAAGAAACAGATGAGAAACCTGCTGCGGGTGAGAGTGCTGAAAAACAGCTGGAGGAAATGAAAAAGGAGCTGTCCGTGCTGCGTAAGGAAAACCGGATGCTCCGGGAACTTTCCCATAAGGAACAGAAGAAGGCAAAACAGCTCGAAGAAAAACTCACTGCGCAGAATGAATCCGCAAATGCGGACAGTTATGAGCTGGCACGGCTAAGAGAACTGGCATTCTCATTGCAGTCCATTGATGATACAGCTGGAGATTCCTCCATCCGCTTTCCTTACGTAAACCAGAAAAGGATTGTGGTATGCGGAGGTCATGACACTTTCACCAAACAGATGAAAACACTGCTGATTGGTGATGTGCGTTATCTTAACAATGTCCGGATCAATGAGGACATCATACGCGGAGCGGATCATGTCTGGCTGCAGACCAATGCGATCAGTCATTCCGAGTATTACAAAGTCATTAGTCTTTGTCGCAAAAACAATATCCCTTTCAATTACTTCCTATATGCCTCCGCAAGAAAATGCGCAGAGCAGATCTATATACAGGAGCACTCCGAAGAACAGTCTAAAAGATGAAAAGAAGCAGGATAAGAATCGGGCCGGATCATCTTATCATGCTCTTTTTCCGGACACAGCTGATCCTTTGGATTACATTGTTGCTGTCTATGCTGAATTACAGCACATCCAGTATGCACAGTACATAAAAACTTCAGAATAGACGACAAAAAACAAAATGCTTTACAAGCAAAATCAGCTGGTAAATGGAAAAAGACCCTGTGCAAAGCTTTATGTGCAGGGTCTCTTTCGAGGAGGATGTCAACAATGTTGACGATATGCAGAAGATAAGCGATGCACGTAGGCTGAAAGGAGTTTCGTTTTTTGGAAAAGGCTGGGAGGACCTTTCCGTTTTATGTCAGCTATTAATTGCTATGGGTTTCCCACGAGCATCGCTCAGTATTTATATTCCCGTTCCGCGTAACACCTCCTCAAAAAATTTTTTTGGAAATCTAAATTATCCGGGTATCTGATTCATTTCACTGCAGCAGCCATAAAAGGCGATCGTCGGTCACTGGGTGCTCTGTCTCACCGGTCAGAAGCTATGTTATCCCGGTCTTGATAATCAATTTTAGGTTTAATCCCCCTTGAATCTTAACGCGGCGAAAAGCAAAATTGAATAAAATCATCCACTAAGTGAGAATTGACGAATAATTGGAAATATAATATTGGAAACAAAGGTTCTGTCTGTATGAATTCAAAGCAGACAGCTCTATTGCAAATCAAAATGGAAAGTAGCAGGTAATCATAATGGGACTTTTTACCAAGACAAGCGGAAAAGGCTGGGACTATTATAAATATGACGGAATGCTTATGATTTACGGGCATCTGGAGTGCGGTTTTAATTCCCCGTTTAAAAGTATCGCAAAGAAGGTACGTAAGATCAAAGCTCTTAAAGGCAGCAGTGTCAGTGATGGTTATAGTTTGTTCCGGGACATGGAAAATCTTGTTTCAGCGGATTTAGCTGAGCTTGATGTTTCAAAGTGTACCGACATGGACAGCATGTTTTTCTGCTGCAAGTCATTGGTTTCTCTCAATCTTTCGACATGGAACATTAAGAATGTTGAAAATATGTCTTCAATGTTTTACTATTGCGAAAGCCTTGAAAGAGTCAAGACGGGCAAAGGCTGGATCGCTGAAAATCTGACCGATGCCGAAGGTATGTTCTCACACTGCAGAAAACTTCATGAGATTGATTTGTCCTTTTTGTCATCTGCCCGTCTGGAAGACTGTTTACAAATGTTTGAGGATTGCCACTCCCTGGAGGCACTGGATCTTAGTTCCGTGAATGTCAGTAACGTCAGGAGTATGGCTTTTATGTTTTCCGGATGCAACAAACTGCGTACGCTTAAGCTCGGCGGATGGGATGCGCGCAAAGATGCTGATATGTCTTATTTGTTCTATAAGTGCAGCAGTCTTGAAATGCTGGATCTCACAGGCTGGCATATCAAGAATGGGATAAACACCAATAAAATGTTTTCCCATATTTCAAAAAATGTGAAGGTAATTGCTGATGATAA
>CACZNZ010000362.1 GCA_902782625.1 uncultured Lachnospiraceae bacterium
AATTCGCGGCCCGTGTGTCGAAAACATATACGGTCGCATGAAGATAGAAGGGAGAAAAGAATTTATGGGAGAGAGATATCTGGTCATTACAGAAGTCTCGCAGAAGCAGGCATATGTTTTTTCAAGTAATAAATTGAAGGACAATGTAACGAATTCTGAGGCAATCAGACGAGTTACAAGCGAGAAATATTTGAGTAGATTCAGTGATAAATTCAGGACTGTTTCCGAAGGGGGCGGACATACGATTTTAGAATTTGAGGATTTGGAGTCTGCCAAAGAGTTCAACCGAGCATTGACAGCTCATGTCCTTGACGTGTATCCGCACATGGAACTCTATGCCAAAGTGATGAGATATGATGAAGAAAAACTGCCGGGAGATAATCTGAAAGAGCTTGTCAAGCTGCTTGAAATAAAGAAAGCAGAGCGCAGAGCCGCCTTTCATCAGGGAACGTTTGGGATTGAAAAGATTGACAGGAATATGATGCTGCCCGAACTGCCAAAAGGAACGGATTTAAAGCACGAACCAATTGACATCGAGGTTCAGAAGACAGGTTCAAAAGAGGGGGATGAAGCAGGGGATGAAGAGGCTTCAAGGGAAGTAAAACGTATGAGGATCCGCCCTATTCCGAGGGGATTTAAAGAAGTATTTAGATTTGAGGATCTGGCGAATGGCGACGATGATGCCAATTTCATCGCAGTCGTTCATGTGGATGGGAATGGTTTCGGAAAGAGGGTCAGCGATTTTTATGCGTCCAGAAATAACCTTGGATGGGACGAGTTCCGCACTGAGGTGAGGAAGTTCAGCGAGCAGATTGATGATGACTTTAAGGATGCTTACAGCCGGCTGGCGCAGGAAGTTGCGGATTATCTTGCAGAGAAGGAAAAGAAGGAAAAAGAGAAAGATAAGGAAAAGAACGGCAAGAATAAAGATAAAACGTATCGAAAATTCTTTCCGATGCGCCGAATCATTTCTTCCGGAGATGATGTCTGCTTTGTTACAGAAGGAAAGATCGGGGTTGAGTGCGCGGCAAGATATTTGCAGATCCTCTCACAGATGAGAAACAAAGAAGATGGGAAGGGGTATTCCGCATGTGCGGGAGTCGTCCTTATTCATAAGAAATTTCCATTTTATAAGGCGTATGAGCTTTCAGAGAGATTGTGTTCCAATGCGAAGAGTTTTGGAGCAGAATTAAGTCCGGACGATCAGGGAAAAGAGATATCTTCTATTGACTGGCATATCGAGTTTGGCGAAATGCCTGATACTTTAGATGATATCAGGAGAGATTATCGGACAAAAGATGGGGGGCAGCTGGAGCTTAGGCCGTTCGTTGTCAAAGCACCTGATGATATTCTTGCAAAAGAAAAAATACGTCAATACGACAAATTCCGCAAGCTGATGTCGCTTCTTGACAAAGAGGAGGGATATGCATCCGGGAAGCTGAAACAAATGCGAAGCGTCCTCAAAAACGGGGAGAAGACAGCGAGATATTTCCTCAGGTTCCATAAGATTGAGGATCTTGCTATGGAAAGCTACCATGAGGCATTTGAAAAGATTGATGCTTCAAAAGTTGTGAAGGAAAACGGATTGTCGAGACAGTTATTTGTTGAAACAAAAAAAAAAAAAAAACGGTCAGTTCTTTTCGACGCTGTTGAACTCCTGGGAAACTATGAAATAATCTTTGAATGATGAGAATTCGTTAACCGTTATCATATTGTAGTTGCATTATGTCTTAATCTATGACGCCGGTCTGAATCCTGCGCCAAGGGGTGCGGGCGAGACTTGATTATGAAGCGTTGCCGGTTGGAAGTATAGGAATAATCATTTAGGTTGAGAAAAAGGAATAAAACATGAAGATTCAGATGGAATTATTATCGGATACGATATTTGGAAACGGAAGAAGCATTCCGGGGGAGGAGGATATCTCCGTACTCACAGATGAAAATGGATTCCCTTATTACAAAGGTGGAACATTCAAGGGGATTTTCAGAGAAGAGTTATCGCAGTATCTTGCCCTGACAAAGGGTAATCAGCATCAATTAGATAGATTGCTGGGCTTTTCTGGAGATGACAGCACAGAAGGGCCTGATAAATTGTTCTTTTCTGATTTTCGGATTTCGGATGCTGTTAAGAAAGCGGTGTTGTGCGAGATTGGGGAAGGAAAGCCGGAAGTTGTCCGGAATGCGTTTACCAGCATGAGGACATTCACGAAAATCGGGGAGGATGGGACAGCTGCGACCGGAAGCCTCAGGACAGCAAGATGTGTGAATAAGGGCATCGTCCTATATAGCGAAATCTTTTGTTGTCCTGCAGATGAGGCACTCATTGGAGACGTACTTGGACTTATAAAAAGCATCGGAAGCATGAGGAACAGGGGATTTGGCCAGGTCAGGATATCCAAAGTTTTAAGCAAGTGACTGTAGTAAGCCTTACAGGAGGGCGAAAGAAATGGCGGTATATATTCGATACGAAGTAGAAAATCTGGAGCCGCTGCGAATAGCAGATGACAGTTCCAGTCATATGGGGCAGACAAGCACACTACATTATATACCAGGCACGACGATGCGTGGAATGGTTGTCAATAAACTGAGCCAGAAGGAAAACTTCTCTGAACTGAAGGGTCGGCTTTTTTCCGACAGGATACGGTTTTTAAACGCTTATCCAATCGTGGAGAGAGGAGAAGAGAAGATTGAGTTGATCCCATCTCCCAAAGGCTTCTACGAGGATAAAGCGAAAGAGAAGGTTAAAAAGTTAGAAAATGTACTGAAAAAGGGGGATTTTCCTGAAGGGTATAAGAGAGCGAGCGTCGGAGAGTTTGCATATCTCGAGAAGAATCCAAAATCGAATGGTCTTGTGCTGCGGTATATGAGGATTCCGACAGGTTCGGATTTGAAAATAAAAATCAACCTTGAAGAAAATGAAACGCAGACTGTATTCAGAAATGAGTATATAGCAGCAGGAAATAAATTTGCCGGTTATATAGCAGTTGAGGACGAGGGTGACATCTCGTTGGTTAAAGAAGCCTTAAGTGGAAACCTGATTCTCGGAAATGCCAGAACCTCCGGTCTTGGAAAATGCTCTCTGGCGAATCTGACAGTGACCACTACGGAACCTTTTGAAAATTATGTAGCGGATGATAAGGTGGCAGATAGCTGCTACATGATGCTTTTGAGCCACACAGTCATGCGTGACCAGACGACCGGGGAATATTGTGGTATTGATGAGAAGCAGTTGGGAGCGGCTCTTGGCATCGAAGACGGAAGCCTTGAAATCGACAGCCGAGCCACTTCTGTTGTGGACGTGAGGGGCTACAACAGGAAATGGGGGGTGCGGATTCCCTCTGTCAGGATGTATGAGCAGGGAAGTGTTTTCAAGCTTAAGTTCAAAGGGGAGATCAGCAGGGATCAGATGCTTTCCGCTATGTATAAAGGAATCGGAGTTCGGAGAAATGAGGGATTCGGACGTATTCTTTTCCTGAAGGATTATGAGGAAATCATGTATCGTATGGATATGGCGGCAAAATATGATGAACCCTCCGATTCAGATCATCCGGGAATTGAAGCAGTGAAGAATCCTGATCTAAGAGCAGCATCTGATACGAGTGCACCCCTTACAGCCAAACAGGATTATGACTGCTTCGATTATGAAAAAGGCGCTTCTGCCCCTGACGGCTGTACTATGGAAGAGTTCAATACACTTCGGGCGGTTGCCAAGAATTACTACAGAAATCTGTTCCATGCAGGACTTGAGCGATATGTGGTCGATCTTAATTGGAACCGGGGAAAAGTATCTTCCAGCAAACTGGCAAAGGTTGAAGCGTTTACGACTGCTTTTCGATTCGATTATACTGAAGCCAAGGCTAACATCGAAAAATTTTTCGAGCATGCGAGGGAAAGACAAATCAAGGAGCGAGTGCAGTTCCATAGTCATTCTGATATCTCAGACCTTGACAATTATGTGACTGACATCCTGTCATGGGATTTAGGTGATCTGGAAGAAGCATTGGATATCCATACAAAGAAAGCAGACAGGATCATGGGGATTCCGAAGTTAATAACGGGCGAAAAAGATGGAGTTTTCACGGAAGAAGAAATTGGTCGTATGAAACTGGAACTTCTTACGAAAGTTATACGCTTTGACCACAAAAAAG
>CACZNZ010000363.1 GCA_902782625.1 uncultured Lachnospiraceae bacterium
TCCGTCCACCAGTCTGGAAAGTTCCGCAACCTGGCTGATATTGCCGCTTGCTTCTTTGATCGCAACAATATTCTCCTGATCAGCGGCCAGTCTTGCCATGGTCGGCGGCAGGATATTCGTTCCAGTTCTTGACGGCACATTATAGACAATACAAGGCAGTTTTGTAGCAGAAGCGATCGTACGGTAATGAAGATAAAGTCCGTCCTGCGTTGCTTTATTATAATAAGGAGTGACCAGAAGCAATCCGTCTGCGCCGAGTTTTTCCGATTCTTCTGACATCATTACGGCATGTGCGGTATTATTGGAACCGGTCCCTGCAATAACAGGAATTCTTCCCTTTGTCCGTTCTACCGCAAATTTGATCGCTTCAAGATGCTCCGGATCATCGAGTGTCGGTGCTTCTCCTGATGTACCGCAAACGATCAGCGCATCCGTTCCACCCGCAATCTGTGCCTCAATTAATCTGTCCATGGAATCATAATTAATCTCACCGTTTTCTTTCATCGGTGTAGCAAGTGCCACACCGGAACCTCTGAATATAGACATACGCACCTCCATAATCGTCTTTACAGATCCAACAGTTCTTTTTTCTTTTTTTCAAATTCTTCCGGAGTAATAATCTCCATATCTAACAGCTCTTTCAACTTCTTTACTTCTTCATAAGGATCCGGTCCAGCGGATTGCCTGACAGCTTCTGCAGAAAATCCGCCTCTTTCCTTTTGATGTTCCATATCCCTGATGGCCCTCCGGATTCTCTCCGCCGAAGATCTCGGAAAAGGTATGATGATCTCTTTTCCATTGACATCAGCCTGCATGATCCCGTAGGTGGAGAACAATGGTGCACTGGTAATCTCCAGCTTCTCGATGTCCTCATAGGGATAGGTTTTTTCCCCCACGGTCAGAGCATCTTCATCGAAGATAATCTTCTTCATATTGAAACGGCTTTCAATCTCATAGTACATATTTTACACTTCCTTGGTATGTTTACACACTTTACGTTTTGATTCAAATACGCTATAATTATTCTTAATTATAAGCGTAAAATCTGTTTTATTCAACTCTTTCCATGAAAGAAATGAAAGGAATTATTTATGGATATTGTACCTGTTCCGACAAAGATGCTCTCCCAGAAGCTTCTGGCACATATCTCACCGGAATTTCGCCGCGTTTACGAAATCCCCGAGGAGCATGACAGCGTAGGGATTTTCACGGCTGATAATGATGATATTGCCTATCTTGCCGTCGACGACGCCACGAAAAAAACAAAGATCAAAGTTATCAAAGCAGAGACTTTCTACGGCGGTGACGGATGTTCCTGGAACCGTTACGGCGGTAAGATCGAAGTGATCTTTTCCGGCCTGAAGGTCGCGGATGTAAAAAGTGCTCTGAACTATATCGGGGACTATATCAAACATCAGTCTGCTCTCTTTTGTTTTGACGGGGACGTATCAACCGCATTCTATGCACAGACTGCCCCGAGATCAGGTAACTATTTCCATGATGTGTTCGGCGTACCAGAAGGAGACGCCTATACCTATCTGGTAGGCGGTCCCATCGAGACAACCTACGCTATCGAAAAAGCCCTCAAAGCCAGTAAGACCACCATCTGCAAGTTCTGGGAGCCACCGAGTCATGCAAACTCGACCGGTGTGATTCTCTCTGGTTCCGAATCCGCATGCCGCTCTGCAGAAAAAGCATTCATCGAAGCCTTACGCGCTGTACATCGCGCACCAATGGCTATGTAATATGTCATAAAAGCCAGGCCCTTTGCCGAAAACAAAGAGCCTGGCTTTTCATTTGCAATTATATCTTGAATTTTGATCATCCACATTCTAATAAGCGAGTGGCTTCAAAAAAGCATCATGCAATGCATTGATGAATGTTTCTGTCGCTGCCCGGCATGCGGATTCTGTGCCGTAGATGATCCCGCCGCCTGAATTAACCTTTGCAGGGGGATAAAAATATTCGGCCAGTTTAACATCTCCGGATTTCATTGCCTGATCCAAAGCATAGTTTGCTTCGACAGGCGGACCTAAGAGATAGGCGTAAGCTGAATTCTCCGGGATATCATACAGATCCCTGTAATAAGAACCGACTCTTGGAATGCACTGGGCATAATAATTAAACTGTGGAATTCCGTCGAAATTACCCATAGCACAATGATTCTCGATAAAATCATTGACATACATCAGTCCGTTCTTTACATCCTCGATCCTGGGGCCGGACATGAGGACAAAAACGCAGCCAGCCAGTTTACTCCAGGATCCTTTCAGACCGCCGAAAGTGGCTTGAGCTCTCTGAATGGCAATATTGGCCTTTTTGGTTGCATCATCCGCTGCGACAAAAGCCACGTCATCATTATCTACAGAGAAAAAAGCAACATTGCGATGACCTTCCGGAAGCCGGTAACATCTGGCAAACTGGGGAGAGACATCTGCGAGGACTTTCTGTGCTATCATATGCGCCTGTAAGTGAACTCTTTTCATACGTTACCTCCCAAATCCATCGGTTGGCTGCAGCAGTATTCCACAGCGTTCAAATAGGCATCGAGCGAAGCACGGCATGCTTCCTGGGTTCCATATAAGATGGCACCGCCGGTATTGGTCTTCGTCGGAAGATCAAAAAGTCTGGCTACCTTGGTATTCCCTGCTTTCAATGCGACGTCCAGCGCATATGTACTCTGGAGGGGGGACGTAGCAAGATGAACGGCTGACATTCCCTGCGGAATTCCGTATTCCTGCTGGTAATACTTTCCGCATTTCGGCATCAGATGCGCATAACACAACATGGACTCTTCCTCATCAAATGCATAAAGCTGTGCTTCTTCTTCTATAAAATACTTTGTATAATCCAGTCCTCTTCGGACATCTTCCACATTTTTAGCTGTGATGATCCCTATGATCGTTCCTCTCTCCGATGCCCAGAGATTGTCCCTGCCGTTGTAGGCGCAATCGCAGTAAACTACTTTGATATTGGCTTCCTTCGAAGCATGATCAAGCGCCGGATACATGACATTTTCCACGTCACAGGCAATCAGCCCCATCGAGTTATGATCTTTGGGTATCTCCAGAAAATGTTTATGGTAATCTGTGATATTCGGAATCAATTTAATCCTGGTCACATGAGCGTGAATTCTTTTCTTCATACCCTATCCCTTTTCATACAATCAACAGTTGTAATCTATTGTATCATGATCGTCCCTGACCTGCAGGGAATGAACAGTACTCCTACTTAGAAATTATCAGATTTCAGGCTGTTATCTTACTCGTATTCGATCGTTCCTGTCGGTTTGGGTGTTACATCATACAGAACTCTGTTTACGCCTTTTACTTCGGCGGTTATTCTCTGTGTTATATGCTCAAGTAGTTCATAAGGAATTCTTTCGATGGTTGCAGCCATGGCATCTTTTGTGTTGACGGCACGAATGATGACCGGCCATTCGAAAGAACGTACATCGTCCCTGACACCGGTAGATTTAAAGTCAGGCACTACCGTGAAGTACTGCCATACCTTCCCTTCCAGACCGTTTTTCGCAAATTCTTCTCTTAAAATGGCATCAGATTCCCGGACTGCTTCAAGTCTGTCACGGGTGATGGCACCTGGACACCGGACACCTAAACCCGGCCCCGGGAAAGGCTGACGATATACCATGTTTTTCGGTAGGCCGAGCTGATCGCCGACAACTCTTACTTCATCTTTAAAGAGGAATTTCAGAGGCTCCACCAGTTCAAACTGAAGATCTTCGGGAAGGCCGCCGACATTGTGATGTGCTTTAACCACTCCGCTTTCAAGAATGTCCGGATAGATGGTTCCCTGTGCAAGAAACTCGATTCCGTCAAGCTTTCTTGCCTCATCAGCAAATACTTCGATGAATTCTTTACCGATGATTTTTCTCTTTTCTTCAGGATCCGTGATATCTACAAGCTTATCGAGGAATCGATCCACTGCATCTACATAGATCAGTTCTGCATTCATCTCCTCGCGGAATACTTTTATTACCTGTTCAGGCTCACCCTTCCTGAGCAGACCATGGTTCACATGAACGCAGACAAGTTGTTTTCCAATCGCTTTGATCAGTAAGGCTGCAACAACGGAAGAGTCTACTCCCCCAGAAAGAGCAAGAAGTACTTTTTTGTCTCCGATCTGTTTACGGAGTGCCGCAAGCTGTTCTTCAATAAATGCCTGAGCCAGTTCCGGTGTTGTAATTCTCTCCATTGATTCAGGTCTGGTATTATCTGCCATGAATTATCCTCCTCTTTTTAAACATTCTCTTGAAAGCAAACTTTAGTTGAATAAAAAACTTGTTATTTAGAAAAAGTACATGATTTACTAACATAGTTATCCACATTATCCACAGAATGTGAAAGAATTTCCTCTCATCAGTCCAGGAAAGGATATTCTTCCATCTCTTCATCTGTAGCAACATGCATCATATCAAACAAATCACAATCCCACATTTCTGAAAGTTTTTTTACAATCGACTCGGGGAGGCATTGTATCTCAATCTCACTATAAATGTCGTCCATGTATTCTTCGTCAGCAAAATAAAATGTCTTCATACGTATCCCCCTTTGATTCGCATCAAAAAAAATAAAGAATTTTATGTTATTAACTCAAATAACAAATTTTTTCCTTGATTTCCTGTTGATAATATGATATTCTTTTATTGACATAATTTCTGGCGTTGTTATTAACGCCTCCTTAGAGATCAGGAAACACCCATTCTGATCTCTTTCTCTTTTTTAAGGACCTTTTTATTCTTCGTGATGATCTCCGAGAGTCAGCACTGCATCCTCTTCCTTCTCTTCGTTGGACAGCTCCACAATGACACTCTCATCTACCTCTGGTATGCTTCTGTCACTGACTGCCTGGTCAGGAAGATTCCTTTCGTCAACCACTTCCACTTCCATGGAACGTTCCATTGGAGGTTCAGTATTTATCACTGCAGGAGTGTCA
>CACZNZ010000364.1 GCA_902782625.1 uncultured Lachnospiraceae bacterium
GATCAGGAAAAACAGGAAATCATATATATGAAGACAGAAAAAGAAATGCTTGAGAAATACGGCGTAAACAGGAAGATTAAAGGCGATGTCTATGATCGGAAACTGGCAGTCCGCTGTAAGAACGGAACATTTCTCGGGCGGATGAAGAAAAAGGTTCGTTCCTATAAAGGGATTCCCTATGCAGTACCCCCTGTTGGGAAACGACGGTGGAAAGAGCCGGAACCGGCTCCGGCAAATGACGGATGCTTTGAAGCATATTATTTTGGGAAGTCTCCTATACAGACGAAAGCGGAGACGGAGAGAGCTTCTTTTTATAAACAGGGCGAAGATTGTCTGACGTTAAATGTCTGGACGAGCAATGCCGTAAAGTCATCTGGCAAGCCGGTGATGGTCTTTTTCCCGGGCGGCGGGTACGGTTGGGGCGGCACAGCAGATCCCATCTATGACGGTCAGAATTTCGTGGAAAAATGGGAGGATATCGTACTGGTTACTGTGAATTACCGTGTCGGAATGATGGGGTTTGTGGACTTTTCCAGTGTAGAAGGTGGAGAAGGATATGCCAAAAGTGGCAATCTGGGACTCCTTGATCAGGTGTGTGCCCTGGAGTGGGTCAAAGAGAATATTGCCGGTTTTGGCGGGGATCCTGATCAGGTGACGGTGTTCGGAGAATCCGCCGGGGCAAGCAGTGCCAGTCTTCTTCCGCTGATGAAAGAAAGCAAGGGCTTATTTCGGCGAATCATCGCACAGAGCGGATCGGTAGCATTCACTTTCAGTAAAGACGAATGCCAGGATTTTACAAAAAAACTCCTGAAGGAAACGGGTTGTTCTTCTATGGAGGAGCTTCTTGCACTCAGCGAAAAAGAGCTGATGAAGGCGAATCAATCTCTGAATGACTACAATAATTTTCCGGAAAGAGACGGCATTGTCCTTCCGGAAGATCCCTATGAGGCTTATCGGCAGGGGAAGGCTTCTGACATTGATATGATGATTGGTACCAATGCGGATGAAACAAGATATTGGATTGGAGAAGTGGGAGGATATCCTTTATACTTATTTGCCGGCTCCCTTCTTTATAAAAGCACGGTAAAGAAAATCGATGAAAAAGATTTTCACTATGTGAAGGAATTTCAAAAGCTTCAGAAAGACAGAATTATCTGGAACCGGACAGAGTTTATGAATGAACTGCTCTTCAGGGTTCCGGCAGTGGTCCAGGCAGCTTACCATGCAGATGCCGGGGGCAATACCTATATGTATTACTGGACAAAGGAATCGGAGATTCCTCACTACGGTGCCTGTCATGCCGTGGAGCTTGCGTATGTTTTCGGGAACCTGGATGATACCATATTTACCGGGAAACCGGCGGATCCGGCTTTGGCACATGCCGTACAGAAAATGTGGGTTCAGTTTGCCAAAACGGGTAATCCCTCAACAGAACAGTATACCTGGGCTCCGTATGATTCCCAAAAACGCAATACCATGTTCCTCGGTGAGATTATCGGAGAAATTTCCGACCCGATGAAGAAAGCCAGAGAATGTATAGAACCATTGCTTTCTTACCGAATCAACGGATATTACGGTGTTTATGACAGTGCGATCAAATGTTTAGGATCGGAGATTCTGTCTGTGTTACAGCCACTGTTGATTCTGCAGCTGATTGTCTGGGGAGTCTATTATGGGAAGAAACGAATTAGAAAGAGAAGGAGAAAAGAGGATGGATAAAATTCGACAATTATTTGCACAGGAAGAGGTGAATACAGGAAGACAGCCGGAGTTTGATCTTCTGAAGTCTTTCCTGATCATCGGTATGATTTTCGTTCATGTGTTTGAAGACTGTTTCGATACACACTCTGTTTTGTCTGATCTGATCGCAGAGTATCTCTGCTGTATCATCGGTGCTGCTTCTTTCATGTTCTGCATGGGAGTAGCAATGCAGTATTCCCGGAGAGTCAATTCGAAAAATATGGCACTTAGAGGTCTTTCTCTTTTATGTGTCGGACAGTTGCTGAACCTGGGAAGAAATGTGCTTCCGAACCTGCTGGCTTATTGGGGATCGGGCGGAAAATGGTTTTTATGTCAGATGATGCTGGTCATCCAGGCGGACATCTTAAGCTTTGCGGCACTTACGTTTTTCCTTATGGCTATCTTCCTGGCACTGAAACTGACACCCGGACAGATTTTGGGGATTGGAGCTGTCATGAATATCCTGTCGATGCTAGGCTACTATTATCTTCCTGAGCCTTCTGGTTATCTTCAGAAACAGCTGCTGGGGTATTTCATTGTCACAAGCGCAGAGAGTTACTTCCCTCTGCTTTCTTACTTCTTCTTCGTGGCTTTCGGTTTTTATGTCGGATCAAAATACAGAAGGATCAAGGATAAAGATAAAGCCTGTTCGTATGTATTTAAGATACTGATTCCAATCTGTGTCATTTATTATACGCTTCGGTTTTTGTTTCCGGTGTCGTGGCTTCCGGCTGTGACAACGGATCTGCAGTATAATATGCAGCCGTTCCCGGATGCCATCGCAACGAGTCTGGTCAGCATCATATTGCTGGCAGTGGCATATGTGATTATCAGGAAGTGGTTTCATGGGGTGGGGCCAAGACCGATTACTTCGATATCAAGGAATATCAACCGGTATTACTGTATCAGCTATATGTTTATTCTGCCATTGCAGACACTGTTCATTTATACCTTGGGAGAACTTCCCAAACTGACGATAATGCCGTTTATTGCATCAATACTGATTGTCGTCTTCTGTGCGGTTATTGTACAGATTTATGACAGAACACTGGCAGCTCCGATTCAGAACATGAAAGTCGGACCTAAGCTTGGAACCTATGTGCTGATTTTGGCGGCCTCCGCAGTGGTGCTGATTTATGTATATCCGAAACTTGACGTATATCCAAATATTTGGAATAATTATCTTATCGACAATATTATAGGTAAAGGAGATTTGTTACTATGATGAAAGGACGGGAATTGAATTTTGACACGTGGCTTGAAGAACTTGCCGGCAGATATGGAGATAAACCTGCTCTGACCTGTGGCATGACGTTATCCTATAAGCAGCTGCTTGGAGCATCGAAAAGATGTGCCGGTGCATTGATTGCTGCCGGGGTTCAAAAAGGAGACCGCGTTGTCCTGTGGGGAATCAACGGAATCGACTGGGTCGTTGATTTCTTTGGCATTACCATGGCCGGTGGTGTTGCAGTATTGATGAATTACGGACTGAATGCAGAGGATGCCACTGCGCTTACCAAAATGACTGGGGCAAGCTGGGCGTTGATCGGTGGAAATAAAGTATCTGCCACAGATCCCAAGGCAGCCGCTGCGGCTATGATAGCCGGCGGAGTACCGATGAATCAGATTATGCCTTCTGCAGAACTTCTCAAAGCGGCGCTGGATACATCCCGTCCTTTTGATGAGTCCATGTTTGCAGGAAGATTTGCACAGAATAACCCGAAAGATACCAAGTTCATCATCTTCACAACCGGAACAACATCTCTGCCGAAAGCGGTACAGCTTTCTTCTTATTCTGTCTTAAGTGATGTAAGCGGAGCTTTGGAGCTTCTGGGAGACGACTTCTGTCCGGAAGGCTGTGTTGCTCTTCCGCTTTTCCACAGCTTTGGCTTAGTGGTTTCCCTTGCGATTTTGGAAAATGGTGGACATGTATATCTTCTTGCCGATATCAAACCGCAGCCTCTTGCTGATATAGTCGCTGCCAATAACATCAGGATGGTTGCGACAGTCGGTGCGGTTTACGGCATGCTGACGGCTCTGCCGGATTTCGAGAATAAACTTGTAGGAAAACTGAAGACTTGTGTTGTTGGCGGTGGATTTACCACACCGACCGAGATGATGCGTGTAGAGAATGCATTAAACGGCGGCAAGCTCTTGATTGGATATGGTCAGACTGAATGTTCCCCTGTTATTTCTGTCAATGTCGGCAGCGACTCTCTGGAAAAGAGATCATCCTCTGTCGGACGTATCCTTCCGGGACTTGATGTGCGTATCTGGCGTCAGGAAATAGGATTCCTCGAGGAAGGAGAGATCGGTGAAGTTGTGGTCAAAGGACCTATCACCATGAACGGTTATCTTGGACTGAGTGAGGAAGAACAGCCGTTTGACAAGGATGGATGGCTGCACACCGGCGATCTTGGTATGATCACAGAGGGGAACCTTCTGCACCTGGCTGGACGAATCAAAGACATTATCATCCGAAGCGGCGAAAACATTTCCCCGCAGGAGATTGAAAAGGCCATGATGGAAGAAAAGGGTATCCGGGAAGTCAAAGTTCTTGGCGCACCGCATCCGATCTGGGGAGAAAGTGTGGAAGCCTGCGTTGTCGTGGACGGAGATGAGCTGGATGAACAGGCACTTCGCAAATCGCTGCGCAGTAAAATGTCGGCCTACAAAGTGCCGTCTCATTTCTTTGTTTATCCAAGATTCCCACTGAATTCCAACGGTAAGTTGGATCAGCGTGGTCTGAAAGCAGATATGCTGGGAAAACTTCGTGCAGTCTTTATTGCCAATGCTCTGGATGAGGGACTTCGTGTTCTCAGTGTCAAAGTCAAGAACAGAAAATATACGATTACTCCGGTATGCGATCTTGTACAGGGAGTGGCTGAGCAGCTCGGATTCCGAGGCAAAAAAGCATATCAGATCCGTGTCAGCGTGGAAGAGATGCTGACCGAGAGAATAGCTCACGCCTATGATTCCAATGGAGACATCACGGTGGATGTTATTCTGCAGCCACACTGGATGAGAATCCGTTTCACAGATTCCGGAAAAGCTTATCGCCTTGATGATAAGGACGCTTCCTTAAGCGCGAAGATTATTCTTGCCAATGTTGACGCTTATGGTACTTCTCTGGCAGGAGAAACACTGGTCGGCAATAATCTTGACTGGCAGTATGTGGAGGGCTTTGATATTAACGAATATCTCCTCTATCATAAAGAGGAAGGAAAAGCGTAAACAATATATACAATCTCTAAAGGTCGCCTTGACGGCGGCCTTTTTTTTGAAACGGGAGAGGAGGATAGTATGAGTTTATATGCGATTGGCGATCTTCATCTGCATTACCCGTCGGTCCTGA
>CACZNZ010000365.1 GCA_902782625.1 uncultured Lachnospiraceae bacterium
ACGGCACCCATGGAGTGATGTCTCTTCCAGCTGTCATTTGCTGCCTGGACATCAAAGTATCTGGTCTTACCTTTAATGACCACGTGATTCCACCAATGCTCACAGGTGGACCCGTTTCCTCTTACATATCTTCCGCTGTTAAGACCTGCGGAATATCCCAGATGATTCGCAAGGATACAGAAAACTGCTGACATATCGTAGCAGGTTCCCTGCATGGTAAGAAGATTGTGGTATCTTCTTCTGAACTTGGAGCTGTACTTCACCTTGTTGCTCTTAACAAGTAATTTTTTCTGGCTCTTCATGGCACGGATATCCTTTTTGGATACCTTCACACGGACATGTCCTCTACTATGAGAGTAATGCATGTGTTTTACCAGATATATATATACTGCCTTAAGCTTCTGCTCCTTGGTCATTCCCTTCGTTGTACACTTTCTGATAATCTTATCAGCAGCAGTATCAATCTTCGTATTATTGGTATAGATGGATTTCCCATGTGCCGTTGCAACAGGCATCATCAACAGAACGCAGAAGATCATCGCCTGAATAATCCATTTTTTTCCTGTGTTAATATTCATGATCCATTCTCCTTTTCTTTCGCTGCTTCTTTATTTAATACCCTGTGAAAAATATGTAATAAAAATTTGCAACAAACGAAAACTAATTTCCCATGTATATTAACACTTTCGTAACATTTTGTCAACAATCCCTTAACGGTACCTGGTACCTTTTTTGGCAAAAGAAAAAGCGCCCCATATGAATGGAACGCTTAAATTTTTATTCTGTTAAGAATCCTGAATAGTGTCGAACCAGCATGGAGGATTCCACCTGCTTGATCGTCTCAAGAATGACACCGCAGACAATGATGATGGACGTGCCGCCGAAGGATACATTGGCACCGAAATAACCATTGAAGAAAATCGGAATCACTGCAACGATGCAAAGACCGATCGCTCCGATGAAGATGACATAATTGAGAATTGTACTCAGATAATCTATGGTTGGTTTACCCGGACGTATTCCGGGGATAAAACCGCCCTGCTTTTTCATGTTGTTGGCAATCTCTATCGGATTAAAAGTAATCGATGTGTAGAAATATGCAAACATTACGATAAGCAGAAGATAAATCACAAGACCTAAGGAATAGCTCCAATGATCCGGATTACACCAGTTGGATTGGCTCAGGCAATTAAAGATAAAGCCTGCTGCTCCCTTCGGATTTGCTCCCATAAGCTGCTTGATCACAACCGGGAACTGAAGGAGGGAGGAAGCAAAGATTACAGGAATAACGTTTGCGGTATTTACCTTGATCGGCAGGATGGAAGCCTGGCCTCCACTGTACTGATTTCTTCCCTGAATCTTTCTGGAATACTGTACCGGAATTCTTCTTTCCGCATCATTTAAAATGACGGTAAGAACGATTGTTCCGACAATAACAAATGCGATGATCGCAACTGCTATTACAATATCTCCAATCTGTTTGCCCAAAACAAATTTCTCAAACAGATGATAAATATCACTCGGCATACGCGAAACAATGTTGATCAACAGGATGATGGAAATACCGTTTCCGATACCTTTATCTGTGATCTGCTCTCCGAGCCACATGACAAATACTGATCCTGCAGTCAGACAGGCAACCATTTCTACAAGAGTCAGAGCGCTGAAATTTGTGATCAGTCCCTGTCTCTGGAATCCGATTGCAAGTCCTGCACTCTCCATCATGGAAAGAGCCAATGTAACAAACCGGGTGATGTTGTTCATCTTTTTCCGGCCATCCTCGCCGTCACGATACATCTCTTCCAGTGCAGGAATCGCGATCGTCAGTAACTGGATGATAATGGATGCCGTGATGTAAGGTGTTACATTCAGTGCAAACAGTGACATGGATTCAAAGGATCCGCCGGTAAATGAATTCAGGAGATTAAAGGAATCTCCTAATAATGAATTCAGATACTCACTGATTTTGGCACTGTCAATCCCCGGAATCGGGAACTGACATCCAAAACGTGTAATCACAACTACGAAGAGTGTAAACAGAAATCTGTTCCTAATATCCTTCACTTTCAGAGCATTTCTGAGAGTTTCGAACATTATACCACCTCAGCTTTTCCGCCTGCAGCTTCAATCTTCTCGGCAGCGCTCTTGGAATAAGCGTTAACCTGGACTGTAAGCTTTTTGCTTAATTCTCCGTTTCCAAGGATTTTTACTCCGTCAAAGGAGTTCTTTACGAGACCAGCTTCACGCAGAGTCTCAACGGTAACAACACTGTCAGCCTCGAATCTTTCGAGTTCTGCAACAGAGATTGCCACGATTTTCTTAGAGTTGATACATTTGAATCCCCTCTTCGGAATTCTTCTGTATAAAGGCATCTGACCGCCTTCGAAACCAACTCTTGTATTTCCGCCAGAGCGGGATTTCTGTCCCTTTTGTCCTCTTCCGGCTGTTTTTCCGTTTCCGGAACCATGTCCACGGCCAACACGGAAAGCATCGCTATGCTTAGAACCTGCAGCAGGACGTAAATTTGATAAATCCATTCCTAGTACCTCCTTATCTGCAAACTAGATCTCTTCAACCTTTACAAGATGTCTTACATGCCAGATCATACCGCGAACAGCATTGTTATCAGGCATCTCAACTGTCTTGTTAAGCTTTTTAAGTCCAAGTGCTTCCACAGTTTTTCTCTGTTTCGGAATTGCCCCGATCGGAGACTTAACTAATGTGATCCTTAATTTATCTGCCATTTTTCTACCTCCTCTTAAAGCTCATCCACAGATTTGCCGCGAAGTCTTGCAACTTCTTCCGGAGTCTTGATGTTCTTAAGGCCCTCAATTGTTGCCAGAACTACATTCTGTTTATTGTTGGAGCCCAGAGCTTTGGAACGGATATTCTTATATCCTGCAAGCTCAAGTACGGCACGGGAAGGTCCGCCGGCGATGATACCGGTACCTTCTGGAGATGCCTTTAACAGAACTTCGGCACTTCCGAATTTTCCAATATAATCATGCGGGATGGATCCGGTCTCGTTAATCGGAACCTTCACGAGTTTCTTGGTTGCATCTTCTTTTCCTTTACGGATTGCTTCCGGAATCTCGATCGCTTTTCCTAAACCGGCACCAACATGACCGTTCTTATCACCAACTACAACCAGTGCAGCAAAGCGCATGTTACGTCCACCTTTAACTACTTTTGTAACACGTTTGATTGCTACGACGGTTTCTTCTAATTCTAATTGACTTGCATCAATTAATTCACGCTTCATGTTTTATCCTCCTTGTTAGAATTTCAGACCGGCTTCGCGGGCTGCATCTGCCAGAGCTTTTACCTTGCCCTGGTAAATAAATCCGCCTCTGTCGAAGACAACTTCTTCGATGCCCTTTTCAACTGCTCTTTTACCAATCACTGTACCCAGATGTGCAGCTGCTGCAACATCATTTGTCTTTTCCAACTCTGCCCGGACATCTTTCTGAACGGTGGAGGCAGAAACAAGTGTATTGCCGGCAACATCGTCAATAATCTGAGCGTACATATGATTGTTACTTCTGAAAACTGCTAAACGCGGAATAGAAGCTGTACCGCTGATACGGTTACGGATTCTTCTATGTTTTTTAGCACGAAGTTCACTTCTTGATCTCTTCTTAACCATAATTACGACCTCCTATTATTTACCTGTCTTACCGACTTTACGTCTGATATGCTCATCAGCGTACTTAATTCCCTTACCCTTGTAAGGTTCAGGTCTTCTCTTGTCTCTGATTTCCGCTGCGTACTGTCCAACTTTCTGTTTATCAATACCTTTAATGGTGATCTTGTTCTGTCCATCAAGTACAGACTCGATTCCTTCAGGATCATCCATCTCTACCGG
>CACZNZ010000366.1 GCA_902782625.1 uncultured Lachnospiraceae bacterium
AATGTTAAGCCTTGGTCCGCTGTCATGATTGCCACTGATCAGCATGATGGCTGCCTTGGGCACCGTCCTTCTCAAGGACTCCATAAATCGGTTGTAAGTATTTACTGCATCCGCTGAAGGGACCGCTCTGTCATAGATATCTCCAGCGATCAGAATCACATCCGGCTTCCTTGACCTTGCATACTCGATGATCTGATCTAACACATGCTCATGATCCTCTCTCAAATCCCTTTGAAAAAGTTTCAGCCCGATATGCAGATCCGATAAATGAAATATTCTCATGTCAGCCCTTTCTCATGTCAGTTGTCTGTCAAATGTCGTCCGTTTTCTTACCATGGTATTCCACACAAAGCATCGTCAGATCATCAAAGGCTTCTGCCTCACCAACAAAGCTGTCCACGCTTTGCTTCACAAGGAAAAGCAAATCTATCGGAGAAGCCTTTGGATCAATGTTTAAGGCATCGATCATCCGCTCTGTTCCAAACATCTCATTATCCTTGTTGGTCGCTTCCGGCACACCATCCGTATAAACAAAGATCTTGGAGCCCGGCTCCATGGCGATCTCATAGTCCACATATTTCATATTTTCCATTGCCCCAATTACAAGGCCATGCCTGTCTTTAAAGAGCTCAAAATCGCCGTCTTTATTCTTGATGACAGGAAATTCATGACCGGCACTTGCCGCTGTCACTTTCCCGGTCGAAATCTCCAGGATTCCCATCCATACCGTGACAAACATCTGCTCTCTGTTGCTCAAACAGATCAGGTTATTCGCTCTTTCCAGAATCTGTGCCGGCGAAATCTTCATCATGGCAGAATCACCAATGATGATCTTCGAAGCCATCATGAACAGCGCCGCAGGTATTCCTTTCCCGGATACATCTGCAATGACAAGGCCGAGATGATCCTCATCAATCAGATAGAAATCATAGAAATCTCCGCCTACTTCTTTTGCCGGCCACATGCTGGCATAGATATCAAATTCACCTCTGTCCGGGAACGGAGGGAATGTGCCTGGAAGCATATCCTCCTGGATTCGAGTGGCAAGATCAAGCTCCGTCCGGATTCTTTCCCGTTCTGCCGTGATTTTCGTCAGATTACGTTCGTAGTCCGCCAAAGCATTTTCCATGTTGCCAAGAACATGGCATAAAGACTCCATCTCGTCCCCGGTGTGGATTTCAAGTTTGCTGAAATGTTCTGTTTCCGAAATTCCCTGATTGCGGTCATTCACATACTGATTCGCCGCATTTGTAATCTGATTGATCGGATCAATCACGGTCCGGTTCACTCTTCTCCTGAAAATATAGCCGACGATCAGTCCTACGATCGCAAGTGCTATACCATACTGCAGCAGAAAGCTCTTCATGCCGTCAATCACTTCCCTCAAAGTGACATCAGCCAGAATGAAGCAGATCGTATTTCCATTCTTGTCTTTGATCGGAACACCACTGGTACACATCCAACCGGAAAATTCAGATGCCCCAATATCATAAAGCTTCCCTTTGCCGTCCCATCCCAGGAAAGTAGCAAGCTCTTTATCCGGCACATTTTCCCAGAAACCCGGCGGACAGACAGATCCCGGATTATCTTCAGGATCACAGACATAGACGATCACCTTTGTCTCTTTATCATAACACGCAATATAAACATCGTTGATGGCACTGGACTCGCTGAACTTCTCCATCACCTTGTTTAATACCCTATAATCCTGACTATTCAGAATCTCACTGAAATGCCTTTGGTATTCGACCGTCCCTCTTTTTTCTCTCTCTTCCTTGGGCAGGCTCCTGTAGATATCCATTACCTGATCAGAAAGTTTTTCCACATTGGTCACTTTCGTCACCATCGAAGCCGCACTTTTTGTCATGGAGAATGATTCGTCCACATAATATTTTGTGATGGAAACTGAATACATTCCCTGTCCGATCAGCAGCATGATCGCGCTCAGAACCAGCAGGCCTACCAGGATGATCCGAAGCATTTTTCCTTCAAGAGATCTATGTTTTTTCTGTTCAGAATTATTCCTCAATCGTATATTCCCTTTCTCATAATAGTCTTTTCAAATTGATATATTGCTATGATACCATTTTATAAGGCTATTTTCAATCTTATACGATTATTGAAAACCGATATTGTAAGGTTCCGGAGAGACCGAGACCGTGTTCCCGCAGGAACCAAACTAAACATACGATAATCAAAAAGGTACCGACCGTATTTCACGTACTGTCGATACCTTTTTTAATCTGCAGATTCCGAAGAATCCGACGAACTGCGATACCTCGCATAATGTTTCTCATCAAGTTTGTCCAGAAAGTCCTGCTTATAT
>CACZNZ010000367.1 GCA_902782625.1 uncultured Lachnospiraceae bacterium
ACAGACAATACATCAGTTTTTCCTCATCGTAACCGGATAGCTGCCGCAGGGAATTCCTGAGTGCAAAACGTGGTATATGTGCTCTTTCTGCCATATCAGCCTCCGGAATATGCTGTCTGCTCATATCATAAAGCCTGATCAGAATGCGATATTGTCTGACCAGCAGGCTTAGAATTTTCAGTGGAGCTTCTTTTAACAGAATCAGATCCTGATACAGTCTTAAAACCCTCTTCCTGTCTCCTGCCGCCACGGAATCTATCAATTCAAACACCTTATCTTCCACCTCAGTACTTACCATGGCATCGATCATCTGTCTGGTAATGATTTCTTCCTCTCCGGCATAAGCAATCAGTTTATCTGTTTCATTTTTCAGCGTGAACAGATCCTGACCGGTTCTCCTGACTAAAAGAATCGCATCTTCCGGCTTAATCTTTTTTCCCGCTTTTTTCAGTATCACACCTGCAAACCGGGTATAATCCTGCTCTTTCATATCCTTCCTGGTAAACTCAGCAGCATAACCGTTCTTTTTGATCCACTTATATGCTTTCAGCCTTTTATCTACATTTTGTTCCACAATAATGAGAACGCTGGTAGGCGGTATCTCTTCCATCACTTTGATCAAATCCTCTTTACCGGATGTGAGAATCTGTGTTTTATTGAGGAGCACCAGCCTCTTTTCCGCAAAAAAAGGAAGCGTATTAAGGATTTCAGAAAGCGTTGTCAGATCAACCTTCGAAGTGGAGAACTCCGTAAAATTCATCTCATCGCCTTCGTGCACAATCGCATGCTCCAACATCAGCTTAGCCTGCGCCACCCTGTATGCTTCCTCTCCAAATAGAAGATATACCGTCCGAAACGAATGCTCTTTGATATTCTTCCTGATTTCTTTCATTCTCTCACCTGATCTCTTCCGATATAAGATACTTGGGACGGCCTTTGACTTCTTCGAAAATACGGGCTATATAGTATCCGATGATACCCAGGCTGATCATGATCGTACTTCCGATCAGCAGGATAAGAAGGATTACTGTCGTAAAACCTTCTACTGCTTTCCCTCCGAAATACCGGACAAGTGTCTGGATACCCAGAACGATTGCAAGCAAAAAGACCAGGAATCCGGCCCCCGTCACAAACTGCATCGGCATGGCGGAATAGCCCACGATATTGGCGATTGCATAGCGGACAAGGCCAAATCTTGTCCACTTGGACTTTCCGGCAGGTCTTTCTTTTACATCAAAATAAATACTGGTGGAACGAAATCCGACCCAGCTTGACATCGCACGAAAGAAAGAGTTTTTTTCCGGCATGGACAAAAGAGCCTGGACTGCCTTACGGTCAAGCAGCTTAAAATCCGATGTATTGTCCATATCCATCTTCGTCAGCCTGCTCATGATTTTATAAAACAGACCTGCTCCGGCACCGTATACCAGATTCTCCTTGCCTCTGTTTTTTTTCTTTCCTTCAACGACTTCATATCCTTCTTCCCAAAGCCGGTACATGGCTATGAGTGTCTCTGGCGGATGCTGTAAGTCACAGTCCATTACCGCCACACAATCCCCGCTTGCTTTAGCAAGCCCGGCAAAAATTGCTGCCTCTTTCCCGAAATTCCTGGAAAGATGAATCCCCTTTACCCGGTCTTCTTTCTCATGAGCCGCGACGATGCTGTTCCATGTTCCATCCCGGGATCCGTCATCTACGAAAAGCAGTTCATATTCTATTTGTTCTGCTGAGAGCAGAGATTCTAAAACCTCAGCAGTCTCAGAAAGCATTGATTCCTCATTGAAAGCCGGAAGAACGACTGACAGTTTTGCCATATCAGACCCTCTCTAAGTTATTTCTTCGATCTATTCTTCATTTCCTTGATTTTATAGGATTTTCTCTGTGCAAATGCATCTCTCCACAATCCCGGATGGAACAGAATCAGCAATGGGAAAAGTTCCAGTCTTCCGGCAAGCATATCCACGATCATCACGATTTTGGAAAGCGGATTGAAAAATCCGAAATTGGCGGAAGGACCGACCAGTGAAAGACCCGGACCGATATTATTGATCGTAGCGGCAATCGCTGTAAAATTGGTGGTCAGATCATAGCCCTCTTCTGATATCAAAAACAGAGAAAGACTAAACACCATGATATAGGTAACCATATAGACATTTGTCGCCCTGACCACTTCATGTTCGACCGGTTTATCGTCCAATTTGATTTTCTTGATACTTTTTGGATGGATAAATGAATTAAGTTCTTTGAGCACCGTTTTTATCAGCACGATGATCCTCGAGACTTTGATTCCTCCTCCTGTACTGCCTGCACAGGCACCGCAAAACATCAGCATTACCATAATGGTTTTGCTGGTCGAAGACCATTTGTCAAAGTCCATCGTACTAAACCCAGTGGTTGTAATCACCGAACCGACCTGGAAAGCGGCATGGCGCAAACCGTCCTGAAAACGCAGGCCGGACCGAACAAGATTCCGTGTGATCATCGCCACAGAAGCTGCGATGATGAGCAGATAAGCTCGTACTTCCTCCATCTGGAATGCCTTGGCAGCCTTCCGGTACAGAATAAAGAAATATGCATTGAAATTGATGCCGAACATGATCATAAAGATCGTGATGACCCATTGCTGGTATGCTGAATAATCCGCGCAGCTTGATGAGAGCACACCGAATCCTCCGGTACCTGCCGTACCAAATGAGATGGTGATTGCATCAAATACCGGCATCCTTCCCAAAACCAGAAGAATCATTTCCATAATTGTCAATGCAAAATAGATTACGTAAAGGAGTCTTGCCGTAGATTTCACTTTTGGCACCAGTTTACCAACTGAAGGTCCCGGACTTTCCGCTCTCATCAGATTAAAATTGGAACCTCCTGAAAGAGGTATGACAGCAAGCAGAAAAACCAGTACTCCCATACCGCCGACCCAGTGGGTAAAGCTACGCCACATCAATGTACTTTTGGCGAGGACTTCCACATCTGTCAGAATACTGGATCCCGTTGTTGTAAATCCCGACACTGTCTCAAACAGGGCGTCTACATAATTCGGAATCTCTCTGGTAATCACAAAAGGAAGTGCCCCGACCATACTTAAGACGATCCAGCTTAATGCCGTAGCGACACAGCCTTCTTTCAGATAAAATACCTCACTTTTAATATCTACCAGATCGGTAAGGAAACCCAGGATCAGACTGAACAGTGCCACCCCAAGAAAAGCAAACCCCTGTTTCTCATGATAAACCACTGCTGTCAGACATGGGAGAAGCAGCAATGCTGCTTCGATTTTCAAAATATAGCCTAATATTTTTATGATGACGGAACGATTCATCTGTTACCTCCACAGATCATGTTATCTGATAATATCTGCAATGTTGTCAAATCCTGTATTTGTTGTCACGACCATCACGGAGTCTCCTTCAAGAATCATCTCGTCCCCATCCGGAATGATAATCTTTCCATTTCTGCTGATGAAACAGATTAAAAGGTTTTTTTTCAATCGCAGATCTTTCAGCGGTACATCTGTGACAGCACAAGACCCGGAAACATGGAATTCGATTGCCTCTGCCCTGTGGTCAAACATATGATAGAGCGTCTCTATATTGCTGTTTAACGAATTCTTTTTTGCCCGGACATAGGCAATGATCGCTTCTGATGTAATATATCTCGGATAGATCACACTGCCAAGATCAAGACTGTTGATAAGCCCACGGAAATTGATCCGGTTTATCTTGGTGATAACCTTTGCATCAGAGATATGTTTTGCATAGAGTGTCAGCAGAATGTTCTCCTCATCAATGCCGGTCAGCGGTACAAAGGATTCCACATAATCGATCCCCTCTTCATGGAGCAGTTCCTGATCCGTACCGTCCCCATTGATAATCGTGGCTTTCGGCAGCAGGATAGAAAGTTCCTCGCAACGTTTCTGGTTCCGTTCGATAATCTTGATATCGACGCCCATATTCATTAGCTGTTTCGCCAGATAAAATGCGGCATCTCCTCCGCCAACGATCATCGTACTTTTGACACAGTGTGTCTCAAATCCGATTTTCCGGAAAAATTCCAGTGTCTGCGCTCTGGTTGATACAAAGGAGATAATATCTCCGCCTCGTATCATGAAATCACCGCCCGGTATGAACACATCATGATTCCGTTCCACACCGCACACTAGGATATCCGCTTTGACAACTCCCCTGATATCTGAGACTGGCATCCCATCTAATACATTATCTTCGGGAATTTCAAATTTGATCAATTCCGCCTGTCCATGTGCAAAGGAATTGACCTCGAGTGCGGCCGGAATATATAGAATCCTTGCAGCCTCTAAAGATGCTTCATATTCAGGATTAATAATCATGGCCAGCCCCAGTTTCTCTCTGAGATATCCGACCTCTTTGCTGTAATCAGGAGTCCGCACACGCGCAATTGCCGCACAGTCCCCCATCCGTTTTGCTACGGTGCAGCAAAGCAGATTCAATTCATCAGACTCTGTCACGGCAATGATCAGATCCGAATCATTGATTCCTGCCTCCATCTGCACACCGTAACTGGCTCCGTTGCCGACAATGCCCATGACATCGTAAAGTCCGGCCACTTCTTTGACCAGTTTTTCATCCTGATCAATGATCGTAATATCATGACCTTCCTGACTGAGTCGCTCAACCAGCGTGATCCCTACCTTGCCACATCCGACTATGATTATTTTTAAACCTGGTTTGGCGGTTGCCTTCCCGTTCAGAAAACCAAACATTATTTCCTCCGTTTTTATTGTTTCACATTTCTTTATAAATATTATATAAACTCACTATAGCAGATTCTTCCGAATTTGCAATCAGTTTTTAAAGCTGTGAATCGGAGCGGGAATTCTTCCGCCTCGGTTGATAAATTTCTCACAGGAAAATGTGTTGACAGGCATGATCGGTGCATACCCAAGAAGTCCTCCGAATTCCACTTTGTCCCCTACCTGCTTCCCAATCACCGGGATGATACGAACCGCCGTAGTCTTCTGATTGACCATACCAAGAGCCATCTCATCCGCAAGAATACCTGATATGGTAGATGCAGGAGTATCCCCAGGCACAGCGATCATATCAAGCCCGACAGAGCAGACACAGGTCATTGCCTCCAGCTTCTCCAGCGTCAACGCTCCTGCCTCCACAGCGTCGATCATTCTTCTGTCTTCGCTTACTGGGATAAATGCACCGCTTAACCCTCCGACATAGGAAGAAGCCATCACGCCACCCTTCTTTACCTGGTCATTGAGAAGTGCCAGAGCCGCTGTCGTTCCAGGTGCTCCTGCATATTCCAGTCCGATCTCTTCTAAGATCTCACCGACACTGTCTCCTACCGCAGGTGTCGGAGCCAGAGAAAGATCAATGATACCGAAAGGAACATCGAGACGTTTTGAAGCCTCTTTGGCAACCAGCTGTCCGACACGAGTAACTTTAAAGGCTGTCTTTTTAATAGTTTCACACAGTTCTTCAAAATCAGCGTTTTTCACACTTTCTATGGCACGTTTCACCACGCCGGGGCCGCTGACACCGACATTGATTACCGCATCCGCTTCGGACACTCCATGAAATGCTCCCGCCATAAACGGATTGTCATCCGGAGCATTGGTGAACACCACGAATTTGGCATTGCCAATGCAGTCTCTTTCTTTTGTCTTTTCAGAGATATCCAGAATTACTTCCCCAAGAAGTTTTACTGCATCCATATTGATGCCGGTTTTGGTAGAACCCACATTGACAGAGGCACAGACACGGTCTGTGACAGCCATGGCTTCGGGAAGAGATCTGATCAGAAACTCATCAGACGGAGTCATCCCTTTGTGCACCAGTGCAGAATACCCGCCGATAAAGTTTACACCGACTGTCTTGGCACAGTCATCCAGTACCCTGGCAATCTCAAGATAATCCTGCTCACTGTGACAGCAGGATCCTCCCACCAGAGAAATCGGTGTGACGGATATTCTTTTGTTGACGACCGGGATACCGAATTC
>CACZNZ010000368.1 GCA_902782625.1 uncultured Lachnospiraceae bacterium
GATGTCTTTAAAGAATCTTACATGGCGAAGCTGATTGATCTTATCATATCCGATGGTCTGCCATTTCATCTTTGATTTAATGTCTTCAATATTGGCAGGAGAAGTAGAAAGTGCTGCGATCCCGGCACCGGAGAAGGTAATCTTTGACGTAGAAGCAAACTGATAAACCATATCCGGATTCCCTGCCTTCTTACACTCTTCCAGGATATCTAATATCTCACATTCCTCTCCTTCATAAAGATGATGAATTGCGTAAGCGTTATCCAAATATAATCTGAAGTCTTTTGCTGCTGGTTTCAGTGCGGCAAGTCTTCTCACCGTATCATCTGTGTAAACACTTCCGCCCGGATTCGAGTACTTAGGCACACACCACATACCCTTGACGGCAGGATCTTCTGATACATATTTTTCCACCAGATCCATATCCGGTCCGTCCTGCGTCATAGGGATATTGATCATTTCGATGCCGAACTGTTCAACCACCCCAAAGTGTCTGTCATATCCAGGCACCGGACAGAGGAACTTCACCTGATCAAGTTTATGCCAGGGAGTACTGCCCATCACACCGAACAGTACCGATCTTGCCACGGTATCATACATAATATTCAGGCTGGAATTTCCGAAGACAATTACCTGTTCCGGAACCGTGTTCATCATATCACCCATCAGTTTCTTCGCTTCCGGTATACCGTCAAGCACACCGTAATTACGGAGATCCGTCCCGTCTTCCGAAGTAAGATCTGACTCGCTTGTCAGAACATCAAGCATAGGCATCGCCAGATCCAGCTGTTCTTTGCCAGGCTTTCCTCTCGACATATCAAGCTTTAAGTTCATCCCCTTTAATTCATCATATCTGGACTTAAGCGCTTCGTATTCATTCTTCAGCTGTTCTTTCGTGTAATCTCTGTATGCCTTCAAATTCCTTTTCCTCCTGATCGATAAACTATAGTCTCTATATTAACGTGTTTTTTTCGAAAAAACAAGTGCGATTACTCAAAACAGCGATCGCTCACCAGAGAAAGATCGGCAATTCTATTCCTGCGAAGGCTTTTATGCTGGATCTCCCAACAGTTTCTCCGCTTCGCATGCAGACCACTCCGATGTTCTTCAGTCTCAGTAGGAGAACTCTTTACGCTCCCGGTTCCCAGAAGCCTCCCCTGTCCGTCATAGAGCCAGATCTCTGTATCAGGTTTCGCATCTCCAAAGGCAACTTCTCCGGCAACCGTGATCATGTTGGTTTTTTCCTGCCAGTCCGTCACTTCCTCCACATAAAACAAGAACTCTGACTCCTTATGGATTCTCATGACTTTCTGTTTCCAGGGGGCATCGTGCTCTTTCCCGTACTGTTCCAGTGTATTTTGATGAAATCTTTTAATCAGATCCAATATCATCCGTTCTTCTCCAGTGTCCGCAGTCTGTTTACCGCTTCGCAGGAAGTATCTCCCTGTGTATGTACAAAGAAAAGTACTCCTTTTTCTGTCAGTTCCTGAAACTTTTGAAATCCACAATCAAACATGGCATCATTGGAGATCTTACCATCAAGGATCACGTGGATACTTCTTTCCGGAGCATCATCTCCTGCTGGCAGCAGATTCATCAAAGAAGCTGCCACAATCATTTCTTCCCCCGCGGATACCGCTTTTGCCTTTGTATCAAAACACAGTCGGAAACCAGGTACGTACTGCTCAAAATCTTTAACCAGTACGGTATCATCTCCGTAAACAAATGCCTGTTTCAGACAGATGTTTTCACCCTGTGCATCCTCCTCTACTTCTTCCATAACCATATCAAGTCCTCTGCTGATTCCCAGACAGTCCGACCTTTCGGTGCGGAGCAGGAGATACAGGCAAAAGCATTCCTTTTCTTTCCTCTGATTTTCGCAAAGCCCCTTCTTTTCTAAATTATCACGAAAGATCTCTTCATAAGAAAATGGAATATTATTTTCCATATGTTCTTTCCATGTTTCAGGCAAGATTCTGTAAAACAGGTGGGCATAATCCCGGTCACTCTTTTTGACAGGAAATTTAAGGTTTCCTCTGGCTGCCCCTATCATGATTCTTGTTATCAGCCGGTTATCGGCCAGAAGCTGCCTGGCTCGGTCAAAAAGCATCTGGTCGCCGAACAGTCTTTCATCTTCCGGATACCAGTCATATTCCTGTTCCTCCTGCTCTAACTGAAACCGCTCGGGATCACAGAGATAAACCGGAAAAGCGGAATCGGACAGATCGACATATAGATTTTCTGTCCCGATGAGGCCTGGTGTAATATCTCTTTGTGAAAGGGCGATCAGGATCTGCAGGACATTTTTTGCTATTTTTTTTAGAATGGCATCGTCAATATGCCTTTTATCCATTTCCTCTCTCGAAAAGAGTTTCCGAAGTGACAGTGCCTGTGCGGGCAAAAGATTCCTTCTGTCTTTTGTCAGAATCCGGGGAATCTCTCTGATACGCTGACCCAAAGGATGCTCCGGTGAGAGAAGTTCTTCTTTACGCACCGACCGATACCCCCTTTACCAGATCCTTCAGAGGTTTGACCACATCGTCAATAAATTCGGTACTCAGGGGTTTGAGCAGAGTTTCGATTGAGAGAAACATAGGTGATCCTTCTTCGTCATAGGATCCGTCCTCCCGGACGAAACAAAACAAGAAGTCTTCCTCCGTAAGCTCCTCGGTAGAAAAGATCAGAACCTGTCCGACTGGTTCTTTACTGTAATCGGCTTTGTCATCGCTCGCATACGCATCCGTAAATACCATCACTGCAGTATTTCTTCCGTGCACAGGGAATTTAGCCAGCGAAGAAGCGATGGCTGAATGCACCGATTCCCTTCCGTCATTTCCTCCTCCATAAAGCGAAAGTCCCCGAAGCTTTTTTATAAATCCGGCAATCTCCGGCGTAAACATTTCCCCATCGTCAAACATGATTCTCTGGGTTTCTTCTCCGGCACTGCCGCTTCGAAGTACTGTCATCC
>CACZNZ010000369.1 GCA_902782625.1 uncultured Lachnospiraceae bacterium
CAACCCGGCTACTGGCATATGCCGGTATGGGGATCCTGTTTGCACTTACAACAGACGGAGAATACTTCATCGCCAGCCTGATGCATCAATGCGCTCTGTCCCCGAAATTCGCTTACGGGCTTCTTGCTGCATTTCATCTTATGCCAGTCATGGTGAGAGAATACCGGAATGTACGCATAGCCTTTGCTGTGCGTGGAATACCTGCACACCCACTTTCCCTTAAGCCGATGTTTACCATGCTGGTCAACTCGATCCGATGGTCTGAGTCTGCAGCCATGGCCATGGAATCAAAAGGCTTCTGTGCCAAGGCGCCCCGCACCTATGCTTTCATTCCACGTGTTCATTGGTATGACTGGTTTTGCAGCATACTGTGCATCGCCGGGATCATCACAGGGATGATGCTTTTTGAGGTATAGAGATGTCAGGAGACAGGGGAAACTCAAACGCTTTTTTGCTGTTATGGTAGATTTTGGCACATTCAATCAGTATAATGAAATACGAAAGCATGATCCAAAAGCCCGGAGTTTTTGAAAACTTTCCGGGCTTGCTTTTTCTGAAGGAGACCGGGATGAAAAAGTTACATATCAATGAGAAATACATCTTGGTGAATCTAACCCAATCTATTATTGTTTATTCTTTTCTGATTCCGTTTACTACCTATCTTTGCATCGAAAACTTCCATCGGGGCATTCCATCGATTGCCATGCTTGCGCTTTTTTGTACAGTGATGACTTCGATTGCACTGACCATTCTGGTTATATGCAAATTCGGGAAGAAAAAGCGCCAGTGGATGATGCACACTGCGATCATTATTCAGTGCTTTGTTTACTGGATCACGTTCTGCGTTTTCATGTACACAGGAGGAACCGGCGGTACAAGCATCTTCCTGTTCTTCGCCGCAGGACCGGTCTGCTTTTATTTCTTCAATCTGTTTTATGCTTCGATTTTCTGTGGGATATTCTTTATACTTATGGCAGTATACATGTGGACGCCGCTCCATCTTCTCGGATACCAGTTCCCGGAGATGTATTATCAGCGTCTTCCGATTATCTACCTGGTGGAGTCATTTATGTGCGCCTTGGCTCAGTACGAAACGGTTTCAGCCAAGCATAAACAGGATCTGGCCATGGAAGAAGTCAGGCGTGCCAATGCGGCAAAATCAGATTTTCTGGCAAATATGTCCCATGAGATCAGAACCCCTATCAACGCTGTCCTCGGCATGAATGAGATGATTCTACGAGAGAGCCTTCAGGCCAGGGATAACACACCAAAGGATCCAGCCTCTCTTCACGAGATTTTTGTCAATATCAGCAACCATGCAGGAATTATCGACAGTTCGGGCCGCAATCTGCTTTCCATCGTAAACGATATTCTTGATTTCTCAAAGATTGAAGCAGGCAGGATCGATATCGTGGAGAGTGAATATAACCTGAGCTCTGTCCTGAATGATGTCAGCAACATGGTCTATTTCAAGGCGAAAGAAAAAAATCTCGATCTGATTATTGATGTGGATCGCACACTGCCGGATAAACTGTATGGAGACGCGGTACGTGTACGGCAAGTCATGCTGAATATCCTGAATAATGCGGTGAAGTATACGAAAGAAGGGAGCATCCGCTTCCTGGTTCATGGAGGCGAAGGCGATACTTACCAGATCGGGCAGAGTTTTCATCTGATTGTCTCTGTCCAGGATACCGGTATCGGGATCCGTGAAGAAGATATCCATAAACTGTTTACCAAATTTGAACGGGTCGATCTGGAACAGAACAGCACGGTAGAAGGAACCGGACTGGGACTTGCGATAACGCAGCGTCTTCTGACGATGATGAACGGAACGATACAAGTGGAAAGCACTTATGGAAAAGGATCGACATTTACGATCACCATTCCCCAGAAGATACTATCTTCCGAAAAAGTAGGGGATTTCCGGGAGAAATTTGAAAGGAATATGCGGGAAGCGAGGGCTTACAGAGAATCGTTCCATGCCCCCGATGCACGCATTCTCATAGTAGATGACACGCAGGTAAATCTGGTCGTAGCAGCGGGCCTGCTGAAAGAAACCAAAATAAAGATTGATACGGCAGGCAGCGGAGAGAAGGCCATAGAACTGGCGGCTGCATATCCGTATGACGTTATTTTGATGGATCAGCGTATGCCGGGGATGGGAGGAACACAGGCGTTGAACCGGATAAGGAACCTGGCGGACAGCCCGAACCAGGAAACACCGGTGATCTGCCTGACTGCCGATGCTGTGATAGGAGCCAAGGAAAGATATATGGCGGAAGGCTTCACAGACTATCTCACTAAGCCGATCGACAGCCGTACATTGGAGAAAATGCTGATCAAATACCTGCCGGAGGGGAAAGTGGTTTTGATGCGCGATGGAGATGAAGATCCGGTGCAAAACGAAGAATGTGACGCAGGGAGTGAAGAGGGGGCTGTGAAGACAGAAGATCCCCGGCCTGATGAGAGCATGCCCAAAGGCAGGCGGGACGGTGAAACGGAAAGCAGTGAGGATGGGTATGCTCCGCTGCGAGCAGCGGGGATTGATGTGGCGGCAGGCCTGGGCTACTGCCAGAATGATGATTCGCTCTACCGTACCTTGTTGGAGGAGTATGCACGCAGCGCTGAGAAAAACTCCCAGTCTCTCAGGGATTACTTTGGCCGGCAAAACTGGAAGGATTACGCAATCCTGGTGCATGCGATCAAAAGCACTTCAAGAA
>CACZNZ010000370.1 GCA_902782625.1 uncultured Lachnospiraceae bacterium
CATTTTTTTAAAAAATGCGTTGGCTGCTTTTTTATGGGAATTGGGATTGCCGTCACTTAAAATGTGCCAGTCTATAATACAATACATTCCAAGGCGACTGCAGGCTTTCACCCCTTTGTCAATTACAGATTCCAGCTGTTTTTTATTGCCGCCGGAGGTGTATCCTCCGTATTCCTGGGTATAGACAGCAAGTCGAATCGTGTTTGCACCCCATTGATCCCGGAGAGTCTTAAAAGCTTTTTCATTGACATAATCAGGGAACCAGGCAATACCATGAGTGCTGACGCCCTTTAGCTGAAATACTTTTCCCCTGCTGTCAATAAGTTTTCCCTGTCTGACAGAAAGCGCGCCATGCAGTTGATAAGGAGTTTTAGCGGCATGGACTGGAAAGGGAAGAAAGAAAAACAGACACAACAGGGTAATGAAACATAACCTTTTCATTTTTTGCCTCCTTTGAAATGTTATGGTTGATGTATTTGGATAATTACTATTATCTTATCATCATGAAGTACAAAAAACAAAGCAATTATGGTAAACTGAAATAGTAGGATTTAGGAAAAAGGAGGCTGCCATTACCCTGATGAGAACTTATATTGCAATCGATCTCAAATCATTTTATGCTTCGGTTGAATGTATGGAGAGGGGACTCGATCCGCTTGATACCAATCTTGTCGTTGCAGATGCCTCCAGAACCGAAAAGACCATTTGTCTGGCCGTTTCTCCCAGCCTGAAAGCTTATGGGATCTCCGGAAGGGCCAGGCTGTTTGAAGTGGTGCAAAAGGTAAAACAGATCAATGGAAAGAGACGGCTCTTTGCACCGAATCAGCATTTTCAGGGAAAATCTGTCACAGCTTCGACACTGGCGAAGGATCCTTCTCTGGAACTTGATTACCTGATCGCCTCTCCCAGAATGGCATTATATGTGGAACACAGCACACAGATTTACCGTATTTACCTTAGGTATGTCGCGCCGGAAGATATTCATGTATATTCGATTGATGAGGTCATGATTGATGCGACATCTTATCTTCGTGCCCGGAATCTATCAGCTCATGATTTTGCCAGAATGATAATCAGGGCCATACAAAAGGAGACAGGGATTACGGCAGCAGCCGGGATCGGCACGAATCTGTATCTGGCCAAAATTGCGATGGACATTGAGGCTAAGCATGTTCCGCCTGATAAAGACGGGGTCCGAATTGCTGAACTGGATGAAATGAGTTATCGAAGAAAACTGTGGAGCCATACACCACTGACGGATTTCTGGCGTATCGGAGGTGGGTATCAGAGAAAGTTGCATGCGCATGATATGTATACGATGGGGGATATCGCAAGACGTTCTCTGGAAGATGAAAAAATTCTGTATGATCTGTTCGGCGTCAATGCAGAACTTCTGATTGATCATGCGTGGGGCTGGGAGCCTTGCACGATACCGCTGATCAAATCCTATCGTCCGGAGAACAATTCATTTACCCATGGTCAGGTTCTCCCGGGTCCTTATGACAGTGAAAAAGCAAAAGTGGTAGTTCATGAGATGGCTGATGCGGCTTCTTTGGATCTGGTAGAAAAAAGAATGGTTACTGATCAGATTGTCCTTACTGTAGGGTATGATATCAGCAGCACACAAGGATATAAGGGTGAGATCACCGAAGACCGGTACGGCAGAAAAACGCCGAAACACGCACATGGTACCATCAATCTTGAAAAGAAGACCAGCTCTTCGAGAATCATTGATCAGGCAGCCTTATCATTATACGATGAGATCGTGGATCCGCAGCTGCTCATTCGAAGGATTTATCTGGTCGTCAATCACGTTGTGTATGAGGAAGATATTCAGACCGTCGAAGAATACAAACAGATTGATCTGTTTACGGATTATGAAGAACTTCGCAGAAAGCAGATAAAAGAATCTGAAGATCTTGCCAAAGAGAGAAAACTTCAGGAGGCGATGATTTCCATCAAAAACAGATTTGGAAAAAATGCTATCCTGAAAGGAACCAATTATGAAGACGGAGCAACCGGGAAAAGTCGGAATGCCCAGATAGGAGGACACAAAGCATAGAAGATATGGACAAAAAGAAACAATCTTATGAAGATATCATCGGGCTTCCTCATCACATTTCAAAGAAATATCCTCAAATGCCTTTGGAAAAACGTGCGGCACAGTTCCAGCCCTTTGCAGCTCTTCAGAGTTATCATACAGCGATAAGAGAGATTGATAAAGAAAGTCAGGAAGAAGAAAGGAGATAAACCATGGATATGAAGAAAATACACACAGAAAAGGCACCTGCAGCAGTCGGACCTTATTCACAGGCAATCAAGGTGAATGGGATGATCTATACGTCCGGCCAGATAGCACTTGATCCGGTATCCGGAGAACTTGTTGGGGAGACAATCGAAGAACAGGCTGAGCAGGTTATGAAAAATCTGATATCCATTCTTGAGGCAGCTGGGACAAAACAGGAAAATGTAGTGAAAACTCTCTGTTTTCTTACGGATATCAATGATTTTGCTGCCTTTAATGAAGTGTATGCAAGATATTTCACCGAAAAACCGGCCAGATCCTGTGTAGGTGTCGGGGAATTACCCAAAGGCGCAATCTGTGAAGTGGAAGTAATTGCAACGGTTTAACTGTGGAAAATGATCTGTCTGGAGGAATCTATGGGTAAGCGGAACAAAGTCACGACAAGAGATATTGCAGAATATACAGGGCTGTCTCAATCTACGGTATCCATGATTTTAAGTGGAAAAGGAAATGTTTCTTTTGCTCAGGAGACAGAGACTGCGGTGAAGGAAGCCGCGAGAAAGCTTGGTTATAAAAAACCGGTGAAAAAAGGATCAGGCCTGGAAAAAGGCCTTCGGGATACGATTCTGATTTTGGCACCCTTGCTGACCAACAGTTACTATACGTCGATTATCCATTCCATCACAGAGCATGCAGCTCTTCACAATTACATGGTCATGACGCAGGTGACGTTCCGGGAGGCTGAAAAAGAGGAAGCCTTATTGTCTATGGCAAAGACATCCCAACTGGCAGGGATCATCATTTTATATCCGATCAGACGGATTGCCCAGGCAAATGACATATTTAAGACAACGCCGGTGGTATTGATTGGGGAAAGACCGGACAATGTCCGTTTTGACTGTGTGGAGCTGGACAGCAGACGACCGGGTTCTCTCATGGGAGAGCATCTGCTTTCGCTGGGACACCGGAAGATTGCTTTTATGACAGCTCCTATGTCAAAGCATGAAATCAGTCGGTTGCGCAGATTAGAAGGCCTGCGACTCAGTTTTGAAGAGCAGGGATTTGGAAAGGGAGAAGATCTTGTAAAAGTCTATCATCCATCTTCCCGGGCATATAAAAATTATGCCTATCAATCTGCAGAATATATGACCGGATATGAAATGACGAAAAAGGCGCTGGCAGAAGATTGCGGGGTCACCGCTTTTGTCGGGCATAATGATATGACAGCCTATGGTATTCTTGCCGCGTTGCGGGAAGAAGGACATCGAATTCCCCGGGATTATTCTGTAGGAGGATTTGATAATGCTACCTTTTCCTCAATGCCTCAGATTTCCCTGACTACAGTTGACCATGCCACAATACAAAAAGGGAAAGATGCGGTTGAGCTGATCTTTGCGAGAAATCAGGGAAAGAACAGTCCGTCACGTATCACCCGGATGGAGTACGGCCCCCGGTTGGTAATCAGAAAATCGACAGGGCCTGTGCCAGTACGATAACTTTTAACTTTAGAAATGGGAGGTGTAACCAAATGAAAATTGCAATGGCTAACGATCATGCCGGAACATCCATGAAAAAAGAGATTATGGCTTACCTGGAAGAACAGGGTCATGAAGTGGTTGATTTCGGGACCTACGATGAGGAATCTTGCGATCTGTCGGATTTTGTTCTTCCTGCAGCCTTAGCTGTAGCAAAAGGAGAATGTGACAGAGGTATATTTGTAGATGGGGTGGGATATGGCAGTGCGATGATTGCCAATAAGATCAACGGAATCTATGCCTGTGTCTGCCAGGATCCCTTCTGTGCCGAACTGGCCCGGCAGCATAACGATGCGAATGTTCTTTGCCTGGGTGCCAAGATTATCGGAGGGATGATCGCCATGGAGATTGTAAAAACATACATGTCTACGGATGCGCTGACTGCGGACAAATACGTTCGTCGTGTAAAGAAAGTCCAGAAAATCAATGATGAGTACTGCGTTCCTGTCAGATAGATTATGTTCTCGTCCATTTTTTTAAAGATGGACGAGAACATTTTTATATACGAATCTTTCTGTTTAGTCATACTAAGAATCCAGATCTTCTATGATCCTTTGGGCGACCCGCTTCCGGGATACACGCCTGTTCATGGCCTGTTTCCCGATAAACTTATGGGCAGTTTCTTCAGTAAATCCCTTCTTTTCAATCAGAAGCAGTTTTGCCCTGTTTACGGCCCGGTTCTCTTCCAGCTTTTCTTCCACTTTTCGCGTTTTTTGTTTTAGCCTGGCTATTTTGCTCTGCACCGCGCTAAGAAAACGAATCGCTTTGTCAATCTGTCCTGCAGGAGCAGGTTTCCTGATTACCAGGATTCCATGATCTGCCGCATTTTCCATCACAAAACCACTGATCTCCTCGGGCGCCACAAGCATAACGGAGGCATCCCCCCTCTCTGTAATGTCCAGGGCCAGGTCTTCTCCGGTCTCATGGGCAAGAGGGCTGTCAATCACAACCAGGGTGTAGTCCTTTTCCAGGATATATCTCCTGGCAAGAGAGCTGCTTTTTACAATATCAATGGTGATATAATTTTTTAGTGACTTTTTGACCAGCAGCGCAAAACGCTCCGAGGAAGAGACAATCAATATGGAGTGTTGTATGTCATCATACCGTAGCATATAACGCCTCCTTACATTTTGGTGTATTCCTGAATGATCTCCTCCGGAATGATATTTTTCACAAAATCACTTTCCCGGGCGAGTTTCCCGGCTTCTTTTTTTGATGCAGGAAGGAGTAACGCTCCTTCGATCTCCTCTTCGGGAAGATCCAGTTTTCGTTCAATTCCTGAAAGACTGGCAAAAATCAGCAGGGCATAAACCAGGTACGGGTTTCCACCTCCGTCCGGAGAGCGGAGTTCCGCCCGTGTTTTTCCCTTGTAAGTTTCAATATACATAAGCTTTGATTCCTCTGCACTCGACCAGCTGATTCGGTCCGGAGCACTGCTGTTGCCCAATCTTGCATAGGAATCGTCCGTGGGATTCAGAAAGATGGTAATATCTCTGATTTTGTCGATGATGCCTGCTGCCGCATATTTTGCCACATCATTTCCATCTCGGTCTTCGGCATAGAGATTGATGTGACAGCCGTTTCCCGGCTTCCCGGGGAGTGGAAGGGGAGAGAAATCAGCACAGAGGCTATAGCGGTCCGCCACCGTGCTGACAACCATCTTGAAGGTCGTCATCTGGTCAGCAGCTTTAAGGGGCTTGGCATAATGGAAATCAATCTCATTCTGGCCAGGACCCTGCTCATGGTAGGAACGTTCCGGGGTAAGGCCCATGCTTTCAATCGTCAATGTGATTTCACGACGTACATTTTCACATCGGTCCTCCGGGGCAATATCCATATAGCCGGCCTGGTCATACGGAATCCTTGTCGGTTCTCCCTCATCATCCTTTTTGAAAAGGTAGAATTCTGTCTCCGTTCCAAAACGGAACTGAATTCCCTGATTTTCTGCCGCCTGAATCGCTTTCTTCAGGATATTCCTGGTATCTGCCGCATATTCTTCCCCCTCCGGAGTAAATACATCACAAAACATACGAAGAACTCTGCCGCTATCCGGTCTCCAGGGAAGGATGGCCAGAGTGTCTGTGTCCGGCTTCAGATAAAGGGAAGCATAGGGGCAGTCCCTGTACCCCGCAATCTGGCGGATGCTGACGGAAGCTCCGTCTGAGAATGCTTTTTTCATTTCCCGGGGCAAGACCGAAATATTCTTCTGGGTTCCGTAGGCATCCCGAAAAGCCAGCCGGATAAATTTGACATCCTCCTCTTCAATGTAATCCATTATTTCATCATATGTATAGCCCATATATTGTTTCCTCCTCTTTATCTCATCATATCGAAGAAATCCGGGGTATGATATCCTCCAGGACATCCAGCAGGATCCCCGCTGTATCAAGAGATGTAAACATCGTTACTCCATTCATAATAGCACATTTTCGGATTTCCACACCATCTTCATAGTGGATTCCGGACAAAATGGCTCTGGTATTGAGAATATAGCTCACATACCCGGCCCGGATTGACTGCAGG
>CACZNZ010000371.1 GCA_902782625.1 uncultured Lachnospiraceae bacterium
ACGGGAAGAACCGCAGCCGAAATTCTCAGCGGCAACGATGATATCTCCTGGGGAGACTTTGTCAGCAAAATCCGGATCCAGAGATTCAAAGGTGTATCCTTTCATCTCGTCAATATTCGGTAAAAGCAGATACTGGGATCCAATAATCTGATCCGTATCCACATCATTGTGAAATTTCCATACTTTACTATTACTCATATTGTGCAAACCTCCTTCGCCTAGTTTACTACAATTGATGCTATAACGCAAACGGTACAAGACGGCTTTCCATCTTATAACGAAGTGCCTCCCACGAGGTATCGGAAAGAACCTGCATGGCTTCAAGCGGATAGAGACCAGTAGCAGTTTCCCCGGTAAGCATCAGCGAAGAAGCCCCGTCCAGGACGGCCTGGAAAATGTCTGTCAGTTCCGCTCGTGTCGGCACTGGGTTTTGTTCCATCGAAGCAAGCATCTGCGTAACAACCATGAATGGTTTTTTAAAATGCAGGCAGCATGCTGAGATTCTTTTCTGCCAGGCAGGGAGAGTCTCAAGCGGTACGGCATTGCCCAGATCCCCTCTGGCAATCACGATCTCATCACAGTAGGGTAATAGTTCGGGAAGATTCTCCGCAGCTTCTCTGGTTTCAATCTTGGCAAATACACGGATATGATCCATACCTTCTTTGTGAAGCTCCTGTTTAAGCGCAATCAGATGGCTGCTGTCCTTGATAAAAGGCTGCATTACCCCCGTAACACGATAACGCCTCAGCTTATGGAGCGTTTCTCTGTCCTGAGGCGTCAGCACCGGGAGGGTGAGAGACGTTTGATCGCAGGCGATACTCTTACGGGAGGAAAGAGGACCTTCTCTTAGCACTTCGGCACTAAGCCCTCCACTGGAATCCACCTCTTTTACCTGAAGGAGGATCCGGCCATCATTGAGTTTTAAGAGCATGCCAGGTTCTAAAACAGACAACAGGGTTTCAGGGACGGGGATGGCATTGCCGTCGGCAACGGCTCCGTCGTCCGGCAACAGTTGGAATACATTGCCTTTCTGGCAGAGAATATCCTTCTCCAATGTTCCGATTCGGAGTTCAGGTCCCTGGAGATCCACGAGAAGATCAGGAATGATGTGATATTCCTCCGCAGCCATGGAAAGCTCGGCAAGCCATGAGGAACATTCATCCAGACTTTTATGGGACAGATTCAGGCGAACACCTGTCATCCCGGCCGCAAACATTTTTTTGAGAAGGGATTTCTCACAGCAGGCCGGTCCAAGTGTTCCGTACAGATGCAGTTTGTTTTTCATATGCTTCGTGCTCCAATCCGGTAAATTTTTATGAATCTATCATAGAATATACCATAAAAAAAACGGCTCTGGAAAGCCAAAGCCGTTCATTTTAAGATAAATCAGTTAATTATTTGCCTAATACCTTTTTTACTGTTTCCGTAACGATCTCTTTTGTCACGATCTCAACAGTGTCGCGGCAGATGGCAAGCTCTTCATTGGTCGGTACTACGAATACTTTCACTTTGGAATCTGCAGTGGAAATCATCTGCTCGTCACCGTGGATGGAGTCATTAACCGGATCAATCTCGATGCCGAGATATTTGAAGTTCTCCATAACCTGAGCACGTACTCCAGGAGCGTTCTCACCGATACCTGCGGTAAATACGATAGCATCCACACCGTTCATCACTGCAACATAGCTTCCGATATATTTGGTCACATGATGGCAGAAAGCATCCAGTGCAAGAGCTGCTCTCTTGTTGCCGTTATTGGCTGCTTCCTCAAGATCACGGAAGTCAGAGGAAACACCGGAGATACCAAGTACGCCGGATTTCTTGTTGATGATCTCAAAAGTTTCTTCCATGGAGATGTTCTCTTTGTGTGCGATATATTCGATACAGGTAGGATCGATATCGCCGGAACGGGTTCCCATGATCAGACCTTCCAGAGGAGTAAGTCCCATGGATGTCTCCACACATTTGCCGCCGTTTACTGCAGAGATGGAAGCACCGTTGCCCAGATGGCATACGATCACTTTGATATCCTCAGGCTTTTTGCCCATAAGCTCAGCAGTTCTCTGTGCTACGAAACGATGAGAAGTTCCGTGGAAGCCATAACGGCGCATAGCGTATTTCTCATAATACTCATAAGGAAGTGCATAGATAAATGCCTTTGGCTCCATTGTCTGATGGAAAGCGGTATCAAATACGCCGACCATAGGAGTATCCGGAAGGATTTCTTTGCAAGCACGAACACCTACCAGTGTCGGAGGATTGTGAAGCGGTGCAAGATCGTTAAGTTCTTCTACTGTCTGAAGAACTTCGTCGTTCAGTAAGGTTGAGCAGGCAAATTTCTCTCCGCCATGAACCATACGATGACCTACAGCATCAATCTCATCGATGGAAGTAAGAACACCATTCTCCGGATCTGTAAGCTGTTTTAATACAAGTTCTACTGCCTGACGATGTGCGGGCATAGCTGCTTCATATTTGATCTTATCCTGGCCTGCCGGCTGATAGGTAAGAACGCCGTCAATACCGATTCTCTCGCATAAACCTTTGGCAAGGACATGTTCTGTTTCTGAATCGATAACCTGATACTTCAGAGATGAGCTGCCGCAATTGATAACTAAAATTTTCATGATTCCTGCTCTCCTTTTAAATGATATACCGGCGAAACGCCGAATTATGGGATTTTATAATAACAACATATACATTATAGTCAAAGGAAACAGGGATGTAAATGTATTTATTTATTTTTACAGCGACTTTTTTGCTGTATGCAGTTTTATTTACTTGTAAATGTAACTTTTTTGCTTATGTATGAAACATCTTAACAACATTTGTCTCTTATGATATAATACAATATCAGGAAGAATCAACTCTTTTGGCACAGGGAGACAGTCATGTTAATAGAAGAAAGAAGCAGGGTTCTGCATAAGGTATGGCCTCAATGGCATATAAAACAGAAGATCGGAGAAGGCTCCTACGGGGAGGTCTTCCGGATCGAGCGGGAAGATTTCGGGCGAACCTTTGAATCAGCTTTAAAAATCATATCGATTCCCAAAGATCAGGCAGAACTGGATAACGTCAGGTCTGATCTTATGAATGAGGCGGAGGTGGAGGAATACTTCCGAAGTGTCACAGATGAAATCATCAACGAATTTGTCATCATGGAGCGTTTGAAAGGGCACAGCAATATCGTCAATTATGAGGATCATGCCATGGTTCCCCATGAGAGCGGACCCGGATGGGATATACTGATCAGGATGGAACTGCTGACGCCGCTTCCGGAGTATCTGATGAAGCATCCTTTCCAGGAAAAAGACGTTATAGCACTGGGAATCGACATCTGTGAAGGACTGGAGTTTTGTCATGGCGTCGGTGTTATTCACAGAGATATCAAACCGGCCAATATCATGAGGTCGGATTTTGGGAAATACAAGATTGCCGATTTCGGAATCGCTAGAAAAATGGCACGATCTGTGTCTGCCATGTCTCAAAAAGGCACATTTTCTTTTATGGCACCAGAGGTTTTCCGGGGTCATCGGTATGATGAGACCGTGGATTTGTATTCCCTGGGTATCATGATGTACCGGCTGATGAACAGAAACCGGGAACCTTTTATTCCCATCGATGCTGAAAAGATCAGTTATGGAATGAAACAGGAAGCGATGGAAAGGAGAATGCGTGGGGAGCGGATGCCAGCTCCGGTAGATGCTTCGGACAGGCTGAGTGCCGTTATTTTAAAAGCGTGTGCTTTCCGCCCGCAGGATCGTTTTCACTCCGCAGCATTGATGAAAAAGGCCCTTCAAAAGATAGATTCGGATTCTTCTGATATCCAGACGATACGTCCTGAACCTCGGGAGCCGGTCGGTACGACAGTGTACGAGGAACCATCGGTCGGTATGGATTCAGGGAGGTCTTCGGCGAGACCTTACGAAACCACGGACAGAAGTCTGCGTACTGGTCCTCCTCCCGAGCAGGAAGTAAATTATCTTTTGCTGGCGGTCCTTGGCATACTGATCGTGCTTGCCATCACGATGGCTATTTTGCTTATCACAACATTTTCAAGTGGCAATGGCACAAAAAAAGGATCTTTCAAAACGGAAGAGATTTCCACGGCGCAGGCTGCCAGTACCACGCAGCCGCCTGAAAAGGATACGACGGCCTTAACTGCAGAGGAGACAGCGAAGGATGTCAATGCCACTTATGTGACGGCCAAAAGTATAGATATAGACTTTGTCGAACTCTTTGCTCATCCCGGCGATGCAGCCAGAGCCAGGACAATTCAGGAAGCCCGTGTAGTGCATGTGACAAAGGAATGCAGTGCAGGTGGGGAAGACTGGTGCTATATCGATTATTTTGGAAAAACAGGCTGGGTGAAAAAAGATGATCTGCGGTGGATCGCGGATGAAGATCTGTCTTTCCATATGACAAATCATGCCAAGAAGGATATTGTCTTTATTAACGGGCTGAGCGGAAAACCGCTTTGCCTTGAACCGAAGAAGTTTTCCGAAAAGACGAATTACAAAGTTCCTTATGGAACAGAATACCGGGTTCTGGAGATCAAAAACGGGTTTGCCAGGGTGAAGGAAAGTGGAAAAGACCTTTGGGTCGATATGGACCATGCAGGGTTTTATAACGTTACCGGATATTGGCAGGTAGAGGTCTGCAATGGAAACAGCACTGGCATTCATTTAAGAGAAGGATCCTCCGGCAAGACAGAGAGTCTGGTGGATGAAATCAGAGTAGGGACCGTATTAAAGATCGATAAATATCAAAATGGCTGGGGCCGGACGGATTATCAGGGAATAACAGGTTGGGTAGAACTTCACAGGATGACACCGTGCCCGAAAACCGGAATCGAGAGTGAAGACATATGGTAAAAACAGCGGGAATCATCGCGGAGTATAATCCCTTCCACCGCGGGCACAGGTATCATATTGAAAAGACCCGACAGCTTAGCGGAGCCCAGGCGGTGGTTGCTGTCATGAGCGGCGATTTTGTCCAAAGGGGTGACCCTGCGGTCTTTGATAAATACCTGCGCACCAAAATGGCTTTGGAACAAGGGGTGGATGTGGTCATCGAACTGCCGGTGACATTTGCCACTTCAAGCGCAATGGATTTTGCCTTTGCAGGTATCAGTCTTCTGGACCGGTTGGGGGTGATTGATTACCTATCTTTCGGAAGCGAATATGCCTCTGAAGAGGAGCTTATCGAGATTGCGACTCTTCTTCAGGAGGAGCCGGAGGAATACCGCGTCCGGCTGGCTCAGGCGTTAAAGTCCGGGAAGAATTACCCTGCGGCAAGACAGGAGAGTGTGGAAAAGATCCTGGGGAAAGAAAAGGCAGAGATCTTATCCCACCCTAATCATATTCTTGGAGTGGCTTATATCAGAGGACTGTTGGCAAGAAAATCTCCAATCAGACCCTGCGCTGTCTTACGCAAAGGGAAAGGGTATCATGAAAAGAATGGAGGCAGCGGATATGCATCTGCAGCCGGAATCAGACAGATGCTTCGAAGTGGACAGATAACGGAGGGAGAATACTGCTGGGAAGAAGATATCCGAAAAAAGATCTGTCTGGAAATGGGAAACAAAGAAGGCATTCGGGCTTATGAACAAAAGGCTACCGTTTCATGGGAGGATATGATGCCTGCTTTATCCTATGAGCTTCTTTTTCGTGAACAGGATCTTTCGGTTTATCAGGGAATTCACCCTGATATGGCTGCGAGGATCCGAAAAGCAGTAGAGAACGGGGATGATATCGAAGAACTGATAGCAAGAGTGCACTGCCGTTCTTTTACGGATACGGCATTTCGAAGAGCATTTCTCCATATTCTGCTTCACATTTTTAAGGAAGAAAGCAAGGAAGTTCCTTATGCAAGGATTCTTGGATTCTCGGAGACTGGAAGAGAGTTGCTCAAAAAAATGAAAGAGACGTCAGAGATTCCTCTCATTCAGCACCCCGCCCGGGCTGAAGAACTGCTGCGAGGAGACAGCAGGGCGTTGGAACTTTGGAAGAGGGATATGAAAAGCGAACAGTATTATGAGCAGCTGGTTGAAAAAAAAGGAGGACGCAAAGCAATCCATCCTATGAGACGCCGGCAGATCTATCATAAGAAGGAGATAACCCCCTCCCTTCTATAGGCAGGGATATGAAAAAGTTAAAGGAGGATGATGATGGTTGATGCAGGATTAATTCTGGAAGGTGGCGGTATGCGGGGTGTTTATACCGCAGGGGTTCTGGATGCATTTTTAGATGAAGATCTGATCTTTAGCAGTGTGTATGGTGTATCGGCAGGAAGCTGCCACGCATGCAGCTATCTCTCAAAGCAGAGAGGAAGAGCATTTCAGGTCAATGTGGACTATCTGGACGACCCGGAATACATGAGTGTAAAAAGTCTCTTAAAAACAGGGGATTTGTTTGGCGTGGACCTGACTTACGACCGTATCCCGAATGTACTGTATCCTTTTGACCATGATACATTTATGAAATACAAAGGGAAATTCTATTCTGTTGTGACAAATGTAGAGACCGGCGAAGCAGAGTATAAAAGGGTGAGGGATTTAAGAAAACAGATGTGGATGATCAGAGCTTCGGCATCGCTCCCTCTGGTATCGCGGACGATTGGCATTCACAACAAACTCTATCTTGACGGGGGAGTCTCTGACAGTATCCCGATTCGCCGATCCATCGAAGACGGCAATGAAAAAAATGTCATTATTCTTACCAGAAATGCTTCATACCGCAAAGAACCGAACAAAATGTATCCTCTTATGAAAATGCGTTATCCCGGGAAGAAAGCATTTCTTGAACAGCTGAAAACCCGACATCTCCGCTACAATGAGACACTTGACTACATCCATTCTCTCGAAGAAATAGGGAAAGTCTTTGTGATCCGCCCTACGGAAGAAGTGAAGGTGGGAAGGACTGAAAAAAACAGAGAAAAGCTTACTCATCTCTATGACCAGGGTGTAAAAGATGCAGCGATCTATATGGAAGGACTCAAAGAATATCTGGCATTAAAGTAGAATATCAATGATCAGGAACTGTTGTTCAGGTTGCCGAAGTAAACCAGATAGGAGATTCAAGGTATGATGATGGATAATAAGAAAATAATCAATGTGTTCATTATGATAACAATGGTACTGGGGATGCTTGTCTTCGTGAAAATAGATTCATGTGCGGCAGAGTCTGCAGGCGAGGTCACATTTAGTGTGGAAAAGTTTACGATCGGACAGGGATACCTCATTGAACCGACACAAGTAAGTATTTCACAGGGGCAGTCTGTAGCAGATGTAACACTATCGTTGCTGAAGCAAAACGGATATGCATACGAATCAGGGAATGGCAAAGGATTTTATCTTTCCGGGATTCTAAAGGCAGACAACGGAGTTTACAGGGTTCCGTCGGTTATTACCTCCATGGGAGACATGACGGACTCAGGAGGAAGCAAGCTGCCTCCTCCTGGCGGTCAGGAACAAAACCTGCTCTATCCAGATTTGTGCGAGTATTCTTATATGTCTTGTTCTGGATGGATGTATACGGTAAACGGCGAGTTTTCCGGCAAAGCCATGGATGAATATATCTTAAAAAATGGAGACATTGTCCGGATACAGTTCAGTCTTTACAGCTATGGGGGAGATCTTGGAGAAAGATATCTGAATAATCCTTACGTGGATCTCCCGGACAGGAACCCTCTGACCAAAAGACTGGCTCTTATGAGAAAGTACAAGGAGATATGTGACAGAAAAGGCTATAGCAGTGCCTATCATGCAGCCTATGCCGCCGCTGTCAATATGGATATCAGCAACGAAAGCTTCTATGCTGCGTTCAACGCACTTCCGTCGGAAGCTGACATCATTGCCTGGGTGAACAAAGACGAGGCGGACAAAAAAGCTGAAGCTGCCAGGATTGCCGCATTGGAAAAAGAAGCGGCATTAAAGAAGAAATATACACCGGCCAGAGTATTTCAGAAAAAACCAAAGTCAGGCAAGAAAAAGGTGAAGCTGTCGTGGAAGAAGATTCTTAAAGCCAGCGGCTACCAGATTTTCATGTCAACCAGGAAAAAAACCGGTTACAAGAAAATTGTCACAATTAAGAAGGCAAAGATTGTAACATATACGAAGAAAAAGCTTAAATCGAAGAAGACTTATTATTTTCGTATCCGGGCTTACCGGAAAGTCGGGAAAAAGACATATTACGGGCCATACTCGAAAGTAAAAAAAGTAAAGATAAAATAAACCACTAATAAGCGCCTGATTGCGTATAAAAGCATCGTTTTGGGGACTATTCACCGGAACGGTGTTTTTTTTGTATAAATGGACCGGGTTTTTGAAAGATAAATTCGCGGCACAATCCAATATATATAATATTGACATTAATAGAAAATAATGGTAATATCATCGTACGGAATGGTATATTATTCCAATAAAAGAAAATAATAGCAATAGAAAGGAGGAAATAAGAGTATTTAAAGGAGGTCTGTACAGTGTATTTTAGCAAGAAGGAGGATAGGCAGTGCAGCGATTGATTCAGAATGTAGTGATTTTTATACTGATATTTGTGTTGATGCTTTGTCAGCCGGGTATCGGACAGCTGGAAATAAGAGCAATTACGACAGAAGATCAATCGACACAGAATTCCGAAGATACTTCGGAAGAAGAAACCGGGAAAAACCCGATGGAGGGTGAGCCTGAAGAAAAGACGGAAAAGACGACGGAAGAGAGTACTACCCAGTCCAAAATCCCTGAAGAAGGTGAAATCGGGGAAGCGACAACGCAGGAACAGGAGACAGTCACAGAAGAAGAAAAACCGGCACTCAAGGAAGAAAATGAGCCGTTTGTCATACAAAAAGAAAAGAAAAATGGATTACTGGCTGCTTCGGGAAGTGATGTGAACCACAATGTCACCATGCCCGATATGACAAGCCATTATTTTACACTCCAGAAAAACGGAACAAATGTTTCTTCTGCTTCTGGAGCGGCTCTGAAAGTCGTAAGGGATGAGAAAGAAGCAGAACAGTACATTTTCAATCAGTACCCCAATGGAATACGATATAATTTTACACCTTCTATGGGTCCGGAGACGAAGGTGTCAGTTCATGGGGGGAAGGATGGTACGCTGAAGCTTTCGACAGTTCTGGCCGGAACGTATAATCGATATGGTGCAGTGCTAGAGGCGGCGCAGGAAGGGTGTGCAGTAACCTGTGCATTTAATCTGAACAGAACTACCACTGCGCCCTATGCGATCTATACGAATGTCGGAAGCTGGTATAATCCTGAGACTAAAAGAACCTATGATATCGATATGAAACTTACGATTACAGGATGTATCTTTCCGAGTGAATCCATCAGGAAGCAGTTGAAGAATCAGAGTATGGTGGCACCCTATGTATCCTTCCGTAACGATATAATCGGTGTGGATGCCATGGGGACAGACAGTCTTTCTATGCGGATGGACTTCTGCTATGCAGGTACTTCGATGCCGGTAGACGGGTTAAAAGGTATCATTCAGTTTTGTGATATCGATTCTCAGCAAGGGGTGGATTATGGAAGCGGATTTGAACAGGTCATCCTTTTCAATCCGGGATCTTCCAAAATAGCTTACAACGCATCCGGGATCATGCAAAACTCCAAAGGGTATGCATTTTCCCAGGTGAATCAAAACCTCAAGTCTGCTGATATGAACACGACTGTGGCCGGACTCTTTTCCGGAAGCAGTGCGCAGTGTACATGGACTCTGGCAAGATGTGAACATCAGGATACCGGAGGAAGTGCTGCTTATGCAGCGCCGGGAGGATACCAGATTCCTGTCGGCAGCGGAGCCGACGAGGCGAAATCATACTATGAACAAAGCTCCACCGGTATGATGGCAATCAGGGCTGATGTCGGTCTTGCGCCGCTTCCGGATACAGTTACCAAGAAAGTGTATAAAGGATCAGTATCCGGACCTTCTTCAGGATCGGATAAAGTGCTGTTAGGTCTTGCTGCAGGAGAAGATACCTTTACCTGGGTCCTTAATACCAATGTTCCGGTACCGTCAAATCTCCGGAAAGCAAGATATACCGACTTTTCCCTGGAAGATAAGGTAGATGCTCTGGTAAATGTGGAGAATGTCAGAGTATTTGCGGCAGAGGCAGACAGCCAGGGAGGAGCAAGGACATATCAGGACGTGACCGGGTGGTTTGTCATCGAAAAAAAGGATCAGAATGACGGATCTACTTTTGTGACGGTCACTGCACTGGAAAGTGCTTTATTAAACAGTGCATTTTACGGTAAAACATACCATGTACATCTGCAGGTAAGAGTACGATCTGAAGAAGAACTATCCGATCATGATCATAGTATTCGTGATTGGTTGCAGGAGGATAATCATCTGGCCCAGGAGATCAGTGCGTCCATCGTGACCAAAGGGCGTTACGGTGTGGACAATAAAGGCACGATCAAGGTAATAAACTCAAGCGGACTGAACATGAATCAGGCATCGAACCCTGTTGTGACATTGATCCCCAGACGGATTGATGTCATGAAAAAAGATGAGAATACAGGACTGCCAGTGGAAGGAGTGACCTTCGGGTTTTTCGGAGCTAATCCGGATAAAGCTATTCTGACGGCGGTCACCGACTCTAATGGCATAGCTTCCTTTGTGGAGAATGAAACACAGGGGTTTTATCAGGAAGAGACAGGGGACGGACCATATACGATCAAAGAACTATCGGTGCCCGAATCATTAAAACATGTATGGAATCAGAAGGTGATGCAGGAGTGGATTTACCAGATTCCTTCAATCAAAGCGATCAGTCCTGCTTTATATACGAAATCGGAGATTACAGATTCCGAGACACTTACGAACCATAACATCGAGACACCCCCTGAAAGGATTGCCGTCTATAAGAAAAGCACGGATACAGGGGCATATTTAAAAGGAGCAGGCTTTATGCTGATGGAGTGGTCACAGGAAAAGAAAGAATACAGAGATCTTATGGAATTGTCTGAGACCACGGACAAAGAAGGAAAGCCTGTTTATCAGAATGAAAAGCCATTCATTAATACAATGGACAACCAGGGGAAATACAAGATCACGGAGATTCGGGCTCCCTATGGTTGCTATCTTACCGGTCAGGAATGGACATTTGAGATCGGTCAGGAAGAGGGCGTGGAAGGAAAGGATATCTCTTATCATGTATCAGGTGGAAGGGAGATCAGAAAAGGTGTGCTGATCTACCGTAATCCTTTACAAAGAGGTGTTTTGACGATTCACAAAACCGATGATGACGGAAAGGATGTCGGAGGGGCTTTATTCGAGGTAACTGCTGCCGAAGATATCTATGCCCCCTGGAGTCTTGACGAAGAGGGATATCCCAGAGAAGGCGCATCTCCGTTAGTGCAAAAAGGTACACTTGTCGATCAGATTAAAACGGATGCTTCCGGTTACGGAAATACCACGAAAGGCAAGGAACTCTACCTGGGTGCCTATAAAGTTACAGAAAAAGGAGGAGCCAAAGACCATATAAAAGAACAAACCCCTTATGATATCGTGCTTTCTTACGGACAGGATCAGACGAAAAAGCTCGTTTATGCCACCTTGGAAGCCAATAACCGTAAGATGAGGCCTTCTTTTGCGATAGCCAAACTTGCAGGCAGGACACGGAATGACAAAGAAGAAGCGGTCTCTTTTGATAAAGATACCGGAAGATATACAGACCGGAAGATTCCGGGAATTTACCAGGCAAAAGAGAAAGTTGACTATACCGTTACCATCACCAATACGGGCAATACTCCTTTGCACCATTTGATTGTCACTGATGATATGAGTCATATCAGAGAGGGGCAGGAACACAGCCTTTCAGAATATGTAGTCGCCGGCAGTGCCAGGTTTGTTGTCCCTGAAAATGGAATTCTCAGCACAGAAAACGGAAAAGAGCTCAAAGTGTCTTATGAGAATGTCCACAAAACGTCCGTGCTGCTGTCTGATCTTGATTGCGGGGACCGTGTGGTGCTGCATTATGAACTGAAACTGAAAGAGAATGCATTTGATGCTTATTCATTGGAAAATGATGTCTATGTTCGTGCCATGTATAATGACAATGAAAAGGATCCGGAGGATACAAACTATGTGTGGGTCGATACAAAGGATATGATCGATGGTGACGGGAACAGTCTGGCCAGTGATCTGGATTTGATTCATACACCGGGGAAACCGGGAACACAACCTGTAAAATTCTCCGACCGGACAGAAGGAATCCAGGTAAAAGACGGAATGGTGACAGACGGATCTAAAGTTCCGGGTGTTTATAAAGAAGGCGAAACGGTTGATTATACTATTTATATAAAGAATACCGGGACCGCTTCCTTAAAGGATATCCGCATAAAAGACGAAATGAGTCAGGAGCTGGCTTCAGTTGTAGATTTTGAAAATGCTGCATTTATGGTGGAGGAAGGGACTCTGAAAACTGCAGGGGGAGCTTCCATCAGTGTAAAAAAACTTGGAAATAATGAGCTTCTGCTTGGATATACGAATGAAAAGGGCAAGTTGGACGATGTTTTAAAACCTGGAGATTATGTGGAACTGATCTACAGAGTGGTGATTCTTAGAGATGCCGCTAATCTCTATGAGCTTAAGAACAAAGTTCTGGTAAACAGTTTCTATTATGATGGCAATGAAGACCGGGAAATTCCACAGAAAGAAGATGAGGATAAAATCGAGATCCCGGGGTCGGTTGAGGCAAAAGCAGCAAAGCTTGCAGACCGCACCACAGGGGCAGTACTTGAAAACGGAAGATATGAGGCACAGGCCAAAACCGCAGGTGTGTATAAAAACAATGAGACAGTCACCTATAAGATCACTGTCACAAACAGTGCAAAGACCGTTCTGTATGACTTGAAACTCTATGATCAAATGAGCGAAGAACTGCTGGGTGCACTTGATCCTAAGAGCATTCATTTTAAGGAGGGAAACTATCAGTCTGCAAGTGGCAGGACGGTTCGCTCCATTGCCTCGGAAGATAAGGTTCTTACACTGGATTTTCTTGCGCCTGGAGACAGTGTGGATGTTTTTCTCCTTGCAGATGTGAGAAAGGATGTCGGCAATCTGTTTTCCCTGAAAAATGAAGTGAAGCTTACAGCAAGATACCGTATTGGAAATGAAGAAGAACAAAAAGCGTGGGAGGAAGATCATGGGCACAACTGGAGTCTTCGATATCATTCCAATCTCGAAGGCGATGATGTGGTCACGGACAGTGAGACACCGGTTAATGCGGGTAAAAAAATTGAGATCAACGGAAATCCTTTCTCCAATCCCAAAGGGACTTTTGCCGGATGGAACGACAGGCCGGATGGATCGGGAATTTCTTACAGGCCTGATGAAATCTATACGATGCAAAGGAAAGACGCGGATCTTTATGCCCAGTGGATTCCATTTACGGATAAGGATTCTCTGACAGTCTACCGGCTCTTTTATGAATCCAATGATAACAGCAAGAGGATTGCAGGAGACAGTGAGAACGTTCAGCCGGAAGACTACCTGATGGGCATTGATGAGAACTCTTTTATCAGAGAGGGATATACATTTAAAGGATGGAATACGAAAGCAGA
>CACZNZ010000372.1 GCA_902782625.1 uncultured Lachnospiraceae bacterium
TGAAAATGTACTTAACCTATTAACAGTTTGACAAAGCCCATAAAATCAAGGTATTTTGTCAAACATGCACTAAAAAGAATAGAGAGTTTAAAAATGCAGGAAAATTATGAATTAGTACAACGTGGGTTTAGAATCCTTGTTGGTTCCATGTCATCTTATATCGGGCAAAAACTGCACAGAATATATAAAGACAGATGGTGGAATCGCGTTTGTGAGTTCCTGGATGACCAGCGTGATCTTCCGGCCTATGGAGAATACGGAGATCTTGTTGATTCCCTGGATGTGGCAAACTGTCTGCGAATCATAACCCGTATGTGGAGAGATGATTTTTCCACGATGCTTCCCCGTAACTGTCGTACCTGGGCAAATGAGCTGATGGGAGTCCGTAACAGCGTCGCTCATATCGGACAACAGGATCTTGACCAGCCAATGGCAGAACGAGCACTCGATACTATGGCCCTTCTTTGTGCAGAGCTTGATCCCGAAGGGGCTGAAGAGATTCGGGAAATATATAGGGAAGTGCGTTCCAGAGCAAGTGATGCGGTTCGTCCTACCATGATCATACGAGGGATAGAACAGCCGGAATCCGAGTCGAAACGGGGCACGCTAAAAGAAGGCAGCCTGCTTCAACTTATAGGAACGGACACAGTACAGAAGACGACCTTGACCAGGAAGGTAACATACGGTGGGAAAACGGTTGTCTATCCTGTTTACACGGTCCGTCTGGATGCACTGTATTACAATGATCAGAATGACCGTATCGCGACCTGGATCACACAGTATGAATCCGAGAACGGTAAAGATTCCCTGAGTGATTTAAATACAGATATCTATAACCGGATCATTGAGAACTTTGTTACGGACAGTAATCCGGAAGCAATTCAGAAAACACAGACTAATATCGCGCTTGTCGGGCAGAGGGAACCGGGTGTTACGCTTGCTGACGGCCGAATTGTGGACGGCAACAGACGTTTTTCTTGTCTCCGACGGATTCAACGATTGCAGGAGGAACCGGTATATTTTGAAACTGTTATCATGGATATGGACATCCGTGAAGATAAAAAGCAGATCAAACTGCTGGAACTTGCGATTCAGCATGGTGAGGAAAAGAAAGTTGATTATGACATGATTGACTATGCTATCGGTACCTACCGTGATGTTGTGCAAACAGAATTGCTTACAGTTGATGAATATGCCTCCAGTACAAACGAACCTCTGGCGGATGTAAAAAAGCGGATTAACATTGCAGAAATAATCTGTGAATTCCTTGATTACATCGGATTGCCGGAACAGTATCATGTTGCCAGGGAATACCAGGTGTACAGTCTTTTTCAGGAAATGATGGCGCCTCTCCGGAAATTGGATGATGAGGAGAAAGAGAATCTAAAGAAGATTGTTTTTAATAATGTCGTTATGAAGGCAATTCCTGATCAGAGAAAGTTTATTCGTGATATCAAGAATCTTGTTCGAAATGAAACTTATAAAGAATATTTTGATGATCAGAAGAAATGGGATACCGTGCTTCATGAAAAACTGGAGGAAACGGACATTCACGATAAGAATGATCTTAATCAGTTCGCAGAGGAAAACAATGATGTCGTAGACAAGATGGCAGATTCGATGGAGCAGGCTCTCCTGAAAGCGCGTTCCCAGAAACTTAAGGAGAAACCCTCTGAGAATGTTACTAAGAGTATTTCACTGCTGATGGATGTGGATCCCAGGTTTTTTGACAGGATGGATACAGAAGAAAAAGAGAGTCTGAAAGCCGAACTGGGAGAGTTAATACGAATCGCGGAGACATTTAAGGAATTACTGTAATCAGAAGGTGTTTTATGGATGTAAAAGCTATTAATATTAAGGATATCGATCTTTCTGTGCGGTCCTCCAATGCATTGAAAAGAGCAGGCGTTTTAACAGTAGGGGACCTGTTGGGCCATACAGAGGAATCCCTTTCGAAAATTCGCAATCTCGGTATAAAATCCATTGAAGAAATATTGCTGAAAATTGAAGAATACAAAGAGTACGAAACAGAAGACGGTTTGCCGAACCCGGCAGGAGAATCGGCCGAAACTTTGCCAGATACGCCGGAAGACTATTCGGCGTGGATGAAGACAGATGAGGGAAAAGGATTCATTTTGTCATGGCTCGAAGAAAAAGATGTAAAAATCAGTTCAATGGAGCTTTTATCTACAAGAGCGTACAATAATCTGCTGATAAATGGATATACTCAGATGCATCAGATCGCATTCTTGACATCAGAAGACCTAATGAAGATTCCACGTATGGATTCTCAGTGCTCAGAGGAAATCTCACGAAGATGCCAGAAATATCTTGAGGAAAAAAAGAATGATATTCTTGCTTCGTTGCAAGAGAAACAGGATGCCACGGAAGAAAACAGCTATTCACTTCTTAAAAACATGCTGCACAATGTTGATTACCATGATCAAATCCTTCATTTTGTGCAGGCAAATGATGCTGAAACAAAATTGCTTAATCTTTCCAACCGTTCTAAAAATGTTCTCAAGCGACAGGGCTATTTAAAAATTAGTGAGTTCATTTTTTTGACTGAAAAGGATTTGTTGCAACTTCCGAATATGGGACGAAAAAGTGTGGAGGAGATTCGTTCCTTCATTGAGGATTATCTGTCTAAGAATGAAGTTCGAATTAAGGCTTTCTTAAATGGTAACAACAGTGTTATCTGGGACGATGAGGCTGTTGCCCATATTATTAATGAGGCATTCAACCGAGTCGGTTTCGGAGGATACAGCTTGCAAGAACTGCGTCTTAAGACAGAACTTCCGGAAGAATACCCTGAAGAA
>CACZNZ010000373.1 GCA_902782625.1 uncultured Lachnospiraceae bacterium
AGTTCCGTCCAATCCGAAACCGAAATTAGTTCTTCTGATTGATTGAGAAGAGCATTTCTATTCAGCTGTAGTTCCGTGTTTTTTTCAGAATGATTTTTTTTAGCTTCAGTTTTATTGTTACGTGCATTTTCCCAACGATTATAGGCTTCTTCTACAGCATTTTTTGTCGGGGCATTTTCATTCTTATAGGCAAATGAAGACACATCTGCGAGTGTATGAATAGAACCACACACAGGACAGGTGACTTTCGGAGATGTTTTCAATTGCTCTCGAAGATCCTCTGCAAGGATGCCGGCCTGTCCTTGGATAAACGCATTATATAAACGGTGGTGTTCGTTCTCAGCAATTATCTCATTCTTCTGTGCTGTCGCCAATTCGCGTCCAAGTTTTTGTTCTTCTGAGATAAGAGTTTGTACTGTCAAAATGTCTTTTTGGATTCCTTTAAGGCTATCTTTGCGTTTTATTACATCCCGAAGAGCACGGTTTTCATTCTCAACTTCTGCATCACCGGCGGATGCAAGTCTCAAAAGAGTATCTTCCAGTTCTTTCTGATGCGATTGAAGTTGTGTTAAATTAGTACGTGCTGCGGTTACATCAGCATCAGCCTTTGCATACTCCGTATACTTTTGATCATATATATCAGTACTATTTGCTAGTTCATCGTAATAATGAAGAATCCCGTTAAGTGTAGCCTGCTGTCCCTCGAGTTTCTTGATCTCCGGTTCATTCTTCGCCTTTACTTCATCCAGAGATTTTTTTGACGTATTAAACTTGATAGTCAGCTGTTTGCGTTCATTCTCCAATTCCTGAATCTTTAAAAGTGTTTCGTTCAATTCAGAATCCGCTTGAAGCATAGCGTTTTCTGATGGCAGGACTCTTTCTGCCGCAACTGCCAATTCGACCAATTTTCTTAATGCAGAGTATTGCTCTCTTTTTCTGTCCAGCTCCTCTAGTTCATTTTTTTTGCCTTTCAATTCATTCAGAAGCCCATTCTGAGTTTCTCCCTTGACTTTTTGTGCCTTGAGAGCTTCTTCCTTTTCTTGTTTTTTCTCTATTGATTCTTCAAGAGCAGATAGGTCGTTATCGATCCTCTGGATAATTTGTTTAATTGCCGGTAATAAACCGGGATGATCAACTGAAATAGTGTCACGTATATCTTTTCCGATATAATCAGGAATTTCTAAAATATTGATTTGAGCTGTTGCAGCAGTAACAAGATTTTTGTCAGTGTCTGTCAAGAGGGCATTGGCAGCCTTGAGACGCATCTGAAAATCCAGATGACGTCGATTATCATAAAGTTTACCGAGAATTCTCCCGCGTTCATCACTTTTGGCAGTTAGAAACTTCTGGAATTCACCCTGAGCCAGCATGATTATGCGGCGGAATTGATCAGCATCTAAGCCAAGAATTTCGGTCACCTTTGCTGTTACATCATCTTTGTCTTCTCTGCCTTTTGAATGCACCAAGGTATTTCCATTTTCGGAAAGTGTCGATTCCTTGGACACTGTTTTAGAATCGCCTTTTCTTCCCCAATACATTCTGCGGGAGACAGTAAATGTACGACCTGCGTTAGAAAACTCCAGTGTTACTCGCATCTCATCACGACGATTTCCATCTTTGGCATAATCGCTGTGAAAGGCTTCTGTTCCGAGATTGCTTCGAGCTGCCCCGCTGGCAGTTCCATATAGTGCATAGATGATTCCGTCAAAGATTGTTGTTTTTCCGGCACCTGTATCACCGGAAATCAGATAAACGTTGTCTCCCATGGAATCGAAATCCACGACAGTTTCCTTTGCAAAAGGACCAAATGCTTTCATAATAAGCTTATGTGGCCTCATTAGTTACCCTCCGTAGTTATACTAAGCAGAAAATCAACAAGTTCCTGTGAATCCGTCTTTGGAACTGCCTTGTAATCCAGAAAATAATCAGAACCTTGTCTGGATTGTTGTTCTATGATTTTTTGCACCAGGCATTCCTGATCGCCGTCAAGCAATTCATTCTGCTGTTCCTGGTAAAACATACTGAATTGTTCATCAAGGCTGAGGGAAGCATTATCGCTTCTATGTACCGAAGAAGCAGGTGAAAATGCTATACCGGAAAGATCACGTTTTACATTTACAAGGCACTCCCCATATACATCTCTGAGCTGCTCCAGAGCGCGAGGCGGCACATGTTTATCTTGCAGCACACATTGAACATAGTACTTTTCTTTGTTTTCAAATGTAATTCCAGCCCTAATCAATTCGTCTAAAGTGCCGCAGACCTGATAAAGACTGTGCTTTAAGGGTATGTCAATCTGCTCAACTGATATGTCAGTCTTGGAATGAACTGTGACCAATGTCAAGCCCTTATTTCTTTTGATTTCCGAAAAATCATAGTAAAGAGGGCATCCGGCGTAACGAACCGTCTCTCTGCCGATCTTCTGTGCATTATGGATATGCCCCAATGCAACATAGTCGAACCCATCAAAGGCCGAATAATCAATTTCACCAAGTCCGCCTATAATAGTCTCAGACTCGCTGTGCTCCGGCGACACTCCGTTGGCGAGAACATTCTGATGTGCAACCAGAATATTGCAGGCGTTTTTGTTTATTTTCTGCGCGTCCAGAAGAGCCCTGGCAGCCATGTCGTATGTTGTGATATCGGGTTGATTCAGTACTTTTTCATTTGCAACGAGTTTAGGGAAAATATACGGCATAAGCCAAAATGTAACTTCTCCGGCATCACATGGCAGGCTGACATGCATTAGCTCACGCTGCACCTCTCCCGAAATGAATATCTTGTGCGATGCAAGCAGTTCATTTACATGCGAAAGACGCACAGCTGAATCATGATTCCCCGGAATTATAAAAACATACTTATCCCTCTTAGAAAGCTCGGTAATCAGGTGATCGAATAG
>CACZNZ010000374.1 GCA_902782625.1 uncultured Lachnospiraceae bacterium
AGGACGGGAATCGCTCTGGACTGTGTTTCCGGAAGCAATACCGAAGCCCCGAAAAATGTAATCAAACTTGCGATGCCTCCGACGATAAGCACGTAGATGCAGGCACATTTAAAGACTCTGTGTGCATCCTTATACTGTTTCAGAGCCAGCTTACCGGAAACGACTTTCGAGACTGCCATCGGGATACTGTAGGACGAGATCAGGAGTACCATCGTATAGATGTTGACGGCAAAACCATAATATCCGTTTCCCTCTGCTCCGATGATGCTGGTCACCGGACTCCGGTAGAGAACACCGATGATCCTGGTTACAATGCCAGCCATCATCAGTATGGTCGCCTGGGCCAGGACATTCTGTTCTCTGGTTTCGTTCGTATTCAAAGACAAAGACCACCTTTCCTAAACATTGATCTCTGCCTGCATTCCAAGAATATCTCTATTGTCATCAAGGACAGGCTTTACAATCTCTCTGATAAACTCTTCCGTCTGCTGCGGAGCTCTTCCGACAAAGTTTTCAGGCTTCATCAGTGCGACAAGTTCATCCATGGACATCCCAAAAGCGTCATCAGCAGCAATTCTCTGAAGCAGGTCATTTTCTGCTCCTTCTTCTTTTACCTTTTTCCCGGCTGCCATAGAATGCTGGCGGATTCTCTCATGGAGTTCCTGGCGGTCGCCACCCCTTTTCACAGCATCCATCATGATATTTTCCGTAGCCATAAATGGAAGTTCTCTCATCAGATGTGCTTCAATAACCTTCGGGTAAACCACCAGGCCGTCTGCAACATTCAGATAAAGATCAAGAATGCCGTCTACAGCAAGGAAACCTTCCGGAATAGAAAGACGTTTGTTGGCAGAATCATCAAGAGTACGTTCAAACCACTGAGTTGCTGCAACAACCTGTGGATTGATCGTATCGGCAATCACGTAATCTGCCAGAGATGCAATCCTTTCAGAACGCATGGGATTTCTCTTATAGGCCATAGCCGATGATCCAATCTGGTTTTTTTCAAAAGGCTCCTCCACTTCTTTCAGGTGCTGAAGCAGTCTGATGTCATTAGAGAATTTATGGGCAGATTGGGCAATGCCGGATAATACGTTCAATACTCTGCTGTCAATCTTTCTGGAATAGGTCTGACCGGATACAGGGTAACAGGAGTCAAATCCCATCTTCTGTGCAATCTTGTTATCGATCTTACGGATTGTATCATGATCTCCTTCGAACAGTTCCAGAAAACTTGCCTGCGTTCCGGTAGTTCCTTTTGATCCCAATAGCTTCATGGAACTGATTACGTGATTGATATCCTCCAGATCGAGCATAAGTTCCTGGAGCCACAAGGTTGCTCTCTTTCCTACGGTAGTCGGCTGAGCCGGCTGAAAATGGGTAAAGGCAAGTGTTGGAAGATCTTTATACTTTAAAGCAAACTCAGCAAGTTTAGCAATCACATTGATCATCTTGCTTCTAACCAGTTTTAATGCTTCGGTCATAAGGATGATGTCCGTATTGTCACCGACATAGCAGGAAGTTGCTCCCAGATGAATGATGCCCCTTGCAGACGGACATTGACAGCCGTATGCATAGACATGGCTCATTACATCATGACGAACTTCTTTCTCTCTGGCCTTTGCAACATCAAAATTGATATCGTCTGCATGGGATTTTAATTCATCAATCTGCTCTTTGGTGACACTGTCAAGTCCCAATTCGTACTCTGTCTCAGCCAGGGCAATCCAGAGTTTTCTCCATGTTCTGAATTTTTTCTCTGGTGAAAAGATATACTGCATTTCTTTGCTGGCATATCGTTCAGATAACGGACTCTGATATTTACTATACATAGATTTTCCTCCTGTTTCTTTTATGATTGATCTATTTCCGTCGGATCAGTCCGGAATCCATTGGAAGGATCCCTCTTTTGATCTTAATCTTCAGGATTCTTAAAACTGCATCATCGATACGGCTCTCCGGAATTGTTCCATTTTTTGCAGCATTGACGACGCCCTCATAGGCTTGTTCGTAATCATCAGGCATCAAAAGAATGTCGTTTCCTGCCAAAACTGCCTCGATCGCAGCTTCTTCAGCATCATAAAACTTTGTGATTCCTTTCATATTTAAAGCATCGGTAATCACGGCATACTCAAAACCAAGTTCGTCTTTTAATATATCTGTGATCATGAGATCCGACAGACTTGCCGGCACCTTTCTTCCGGTAATCTGATTCACGGAAACATGGGAAACCATGACCATGTCGGCTTCTTTCTTGATACCTGCCTCAAACGGGAGAAATTCCACTTTTCTCAGTCTGTTGATCGTAGCATCGAGATCGACATAGCCTCTGTGTGTATCTTCCCCGGAGTCTCCCTGCCCCGGAAAATGTTTTAAGGTGGCGCAGATTCCTGCATCATGCAGGCCTTCCACCTCTTTTTCAACCATGGATGAAACCAGTTCCGGATCTGATCCGAAGCTGCGGTTTCCAATCTCCGTGTTGGCTTCATTGGTCGTGATGTCGGCGACAGGAGCAAAGTCGAGATTGAATCCGAGCTCTTTTATCTCTTTACCGATGGTGAGTCCAACGTTATAGGCCTTTTCCGGATCACCACTTGCGCCGATGTCTGCCATAGGAGGAAAGGAAGTGGTCTTCATTTTCTCATTGGAAGCAATGCGTGATACACTCCCTCCTTCTTCGTCAACACCGATAAAAAGAGGAATTCCCTGATTGGCAGACTGAATCTCTTTGATAAAAGATGTAGTCTGTTTCCTTGACTCGATATTGAAAGAAAAGAAAACAACTCCACCAGGCATGAAACGGGTGATTTTTTGTTTCATGGTCTTTGTCATTTCTTTTTCTGCATTAAAAT
>CACZNZ010000375.1 GCA_902782625.1 uncultured Lachnospiraceae bacterium
CACTGATCTTTTTGATGGGGCTTAAGAATCTTCCGAATATTGTGGAAGAGTTGATCACACATGGAAAAGATCCGAATACGCCGGCAGCGGTACTCCAGGAAGGCACTACAGCAAAACAGAAAGTGGCGGCAGGGGTGCTTGCCGATATCGTGGAGGTTTCCCGGAAAGAAGGAATCAGAACCCCGGCGATCACTGTCGTAGGAGAAGTGGTCAATCTCAGAGATGTGCTGACCTGGTTTGGGAAAAAGCCTCTCTCCGGAAAACGAATCCTTGTCACCGGAAGCACAGCTTTTTCAGATCGGATCACTCCATTATTAAAAGAAGAAGGTGCAGAGGTTGTTCCGTTGTCGCTGATTCGCACAGAGCGGATGAATACGGAAAGCTTGCAGAAAGCGATACATCATATCGAAAATTATCAATGGATTGTTTTTACAAGCAGTAATGGCGTAGAAAGCTTTTTTGATCAGATTCGGGAAATGAAAAAGGATATCAGAGATTTTGCCCATATACATTTTGCCGTGATCGGAGATGGAACCAGAAAAGCATTGGAACGTCACAGCATTTACAGTGATTTTATGCCGACGGCATATTCTTCCGAAGATATGGCAAAGGCACTGATCCCTCATCTGAAAAAGGAAGACCGCGTCTTGCTGCTCAGAGCACAGGAGGCGAACGAAGTCCTGCCGAAAGCACTGGAAGATGCCGGATTTGCCTATGACATGATTCCGCTTTATCATACCGTGACGGATGAAAGAAAAGCGGAAGTGATGAACCGCATGATCCATACGGCGGATTATGTGACATTTGCCAGTTCGAGTGCCGTGAAGGCTTATGTGAAGATGAAAGAAGAATCGACAGTCTTTGCCGGGAAGTACATGAGTATCGGACCGGTGACGACCAAAACTGCCGAAAAACTTGGATTGCCGATTCATAAGACTGCCGAAATCTATACGGCACAGGGCATTGTCGATGTTATCATGCAGGATGTGAAAGAGAATGAAAACACAGATTAAACGATTGCTTCTTACACTCGGATTTATGACCCGGATTCCGGTAAATGTGGATCTGGGGGAAGTCCGGGATGAGGATATGCATAAAGGATTTCTATATTTCCCTGTGGTGGGATGTGTTCTTGGAGGGCTATGCTGTGCGGTGTATTTACTCATAGCCAGGATCTTTCCGGAAGAATTCGCGATTCTTTTTTCCATGTTGTGCTATCTGTTTCTTACAGGGGCTTTTCATCTGGACGGTCTTTGTGATACGGCAGACGGCATCTATTCTGCGAGAAAAAGAGAGCGGATGCTGGAGATCATGAAGGACAGCAGGATCGGAACGAACGGGGCGATTGCCATGTGTTTTGACCTGGCAATGAAATACCTGGGAATCTATTACTGTGATGTAAGATGGCTGATGATCCTTCTGATGCCTGTTGCGGGGAAAATGATTCAGGGAGCTGTTGTCTATAAGGCAATCTATCCCAGAGAGAAGGGAATCGGCATCTATGTCGGCACGGTCGACATGTCGACGGTTGTCGGCACGATGATCCTGGGAGTTGCTGCCATGGTTGCGGCATTCTCCTGGTGGGGGGCAGTGATTTTTGCAATACTGTTTTTCCTGGCATGGCTTTTCAGATGCTATATTACCGGAAAAATCGGCGGGATTACCGGCGATGTCATGGGGGCGGCCAGTGAACTGGCAGAAATCGAACTGCTGATGATAGTTATTCTCCTTACAAAGTATGCCGGTATGCATCCGCTTACCTTGTTTGGAATCTGATCGGAGGAATAAACAATGACACTTCAGGAAGCATTAAACACAATCGAGCCATTGGATGAGGCAGCGATGGAATATACCAGGCACCGTTGGAATACCCTGGGCAAACCTCTTCACAGCCTCGGCAGACTCGAGACAATGGTAACGGATTTTGCCGGAATCTACAGGGATAAAAATCCAAGACTGGCCAAAAAAGCAGTGATTGTCATGGCCGCGGATAATGGTGTTGTAGAAGAAGGCGTGACACAGACTGGCCAGGAAGTGACAAAAATAGTAACGGAGAATATGACAAAGCACAATGCGACAATCTGTATTCTCTCCGAGATGAGCGGTGCAGATGTATTTCCGGTGGATATCGGAATCGTAACCGATTGTGATAATCCGGGTGTGCGCAATGAAAAGATCCGTTATGGAACAGCCAATATGCTCCATGAGCCGGCTATGACAAGACAGGAAGCCATACGTGCCATTGAAACAGGTATCCGGCTTGTCGGAGAACTGAAGGAAAAAGGCTATAACATCCTGGCAACCGGAGAGATGGGCATCGGTAATACAACATCAAGCAGTGCCATCTGTTCGGTACTGCTTGACCAGCCTGTGGAAAAGGTGACAGGAAAAGGCGCGGGGCTGAGCTCGGAAGGGCTTTTACATAAGATTGATGTCATCAAAGAGAGTATTGCCAATAACAAAGTGGATCCGGAGGATCCTCTCGATGTACTCTCCAAGGTAGGCGGACTCGATATCGCCGGCATGTGCGGATGTTTTATCGGGGGTGCTGTACATCATGTGCCTGTTTTTGCAGATGGCTTTATTTCCTGTGTAGCTGCCCTGGTAGCGATGCGGATCGCACCGGCATGTGCGCCTTATATCTTTCCGTCACACTGTTCTAATGAGCCTGCCGGAAAGATGGTACTTGACGGCATCGGAAAACAGCCGTATATCCTGGCAGATATGTGCCTTGGGGAAGGTACGGGAGCAGTGATCGGATTTACCATCGCAGATTATGCATTCAAAGCCTACTGGGAACTCCCGAGTTTTGAAGACACCAAATTTGGGACATATGAGGAATTAAACTGATAGAAAGGAAAAGAATGTTAGACCGTATTCAGATAGTAAAACCTGCAGATATTGAAAAAAGAAGCATGGAGATCATCACGCAGGAGCTTGGTGGAAGGACATGGCC
>CACZNZ010000376.1 GCA_902782625.1 uncultured Lachnospiraceae bacterium
CAGTTTTTCGACTTCATTTTTCAACCTGTTCAACCGTCAGCTTGACCTGGCTGCGCCAATCAGCAATGACAACTTTGACGGAAATATCAATCTGTATTTTGGCATGTTTGCCCTGCTGATGATGTTTCTGTATTTTATGAACCGGAAAATCACGCCTGTACAGAAGATCAAAAAGGGGATTCTTGTTGCGTTCTTTTATTTAAGTTTTTGCGAGAAGATTCTGAACTTCATCTGGCATGGTTTTCATGACCAGTTCGGTATACCGAATCGGTTTTCTTTCCTTTTCGGATTCCTTTTGCTTTGCATGATGGTGGAACAGTATGAGAATCTTTCGGGGATGGAAAGCTGGCACCTGGCGGCGGCTTGTGTACTTTTTGCGATTCTGGTCGGATTATCTTTCAAATTCGGTACCAACCAGATGGAAGAAAAAATATACGGTATTGCCGGGATGATGTTTCTGGTCTATACATTTTTGCTTTTTCTGGCGATCTTACTTCCACACCAGAGGAAAGTGCTCCTGTCTGCATTCAGTATCATAGCGGTGGGAGAAATGTGTATCTGTGGGGTGACAGGATTTTCAAATATCGGTCAGATCGATATTCCGAAATTTTTCTCCGGTACGGAGGACATGGCAAAAGCCGTAGCAGAGCTTGATGACGGAACATTTTACCAGAGTGATCTGGCAGATACGCGCATGGTGGACGAGTCAGCCTGGTATCCTTTAAAAGCCGTGGGAATCTTTGGCTCGACAGCACCGGCGTCTATGGTAGATCTTATGGATAATCTGGGCTTTCACACCGGCTGCAATGAGTATCTTTACAAAGGAGCCACTCCGTTTACCAATGCGTTATTTGGTGTAAGATACCTTTATTATCATACCGGAGATCAGCTGAATACGGACTTTATCTTTAAAAATCAGTATGGGGAGTTCACAGTATATGAGAATCAGATAGATAATCTTTCCGTAGGGTATATGGTGGATCAGAATATCGATCTGTGGGAATGCTACAGTGATTATCCTTTCTATGTACAGAACAGTCTGGCAGTAACAGGTTTCGGCAGTTCGGATCTGTTCCGGCCATTTGTGATCAAGGATCCTGTGGTTGAAGGATGTACTGCCAGAAAAACCAACGATGGAGAATATTATTTTGAGTATCTTGAGCCGTCAGACAAACACCTGACCTTTACCATACCGATTCGTCGGAATATCAAATCCTTCTACTTGCATTTTGACGGATCACAGGTGGAAAATACGATAATCGCAATCGATGGACAGAATATCCGGACAGGAAGACTTGACGGTAACATCATTCCGGTCGGCAAAGTAAAAAAAGGAGAAATCATCACCGTAACCATGTCCTTAAAAGGAGAGGAATTATCCGGATATGTCAGATTGTCCGCGGCTGATATGGATTGGGATGTCTGGCGCAAGCTGATGAAGAGAGTGTCTGAAAGGGCATTTCATATCAAGAGATTCAGCGACCGTAGTCTGGAAGGAACGGTGGAGGCTTCGGAAGACCAGCTGCTGATGTTTACGATCCCCTATGATGAAGGCTGGAATGTCGAAGTGGACGGGGAACCGGAAGAGAAAATGCTGGTAGGTAACGCTCTATTGGCAGTGCCTTTGGATGCAGGCAGTCATTATGTTTCTCTGAAATACACTCCTCCCGGTTTCTATAAAGGATTGCTGCTGAGCCTCTCTAGCTGGATGCTTTTTGCGGCCGGTCTGCTCGCGAAGAGAATCATCCACAGGCAGCTTAACGGAGGAAAACACAGCAAAAATCAGGTGATTGAAGAAATAGAAGAGATGGAAAAACTGCATAAATCACAAGATTGATTCCATGATGGCAGATTGTTAAAATAGAGGATGTGCGGGATACTGTTTTAAAAAAGGAGGAGCAGTCTATGAGACAATACATGATCAAATCTGGAGCCATTATCCTCGTATTTACAATGCTGGCCGGAGTTTTTTCCGGCGTGAATGTTCATGCGGACGGAGTGACGAATCAATCCTATCTGGCCCTGGGAGCAGATCTTACTGCCAAGGAAAAGCGGGAAGTTCTGAGACTTCTTGATGTGGATGAAGATGAACTTGATGAGTACAATGTCGTAGAGATCACGAATAAACAGGAGCATCAATATCTCGATTCCTACCTTTCTGCATCTGTGATAGGAAGCAGAGCCCTATCCTCGGTACTCGTGGAAGAAAGAGAAGAAGGGGAAGGCATTGATGTATCTACAAAGAATATCTCTTACTGTACAGATAAAATGTATATCAATGCACTGACTACAGCAGGTATTACCGATGCTGATGTGAAAGTGGCCGGACCATTTTCTATTACGGGAACCGCTGCTTTAGTCGGAGCCATGAAAGCCTATGAGGAGATGACCGGAGAGGAAATCTCTGAAGAGAAAGAAGATGCAGCTACCAATGAACTGGTGGTGACAGGCGAACTGGGAGAGCAGATGGATGATCCCGAAAAAGCCCAGGAACTTCTGGCATTGATCAAAGAACGTGTCATCGAAGAAGACGTGCAGGATACGGATGATATTCAGAATATCATCGAAGAAAGCTGCAAAGAGATGGATGTAGAACTTACCGATGAAGAAAAACAGCAGATCAGTGACCTTATGGAAAAGATTGACAACCTGGATCTCGATATCAATGTCCTGAAAAAACAGGCGGAGGAAGTATACCAGGAAGTGAAGAATCTGGATCTTGATACCGAGGGATTCTTCCAGAAGATCTTCCGTTTCTTCCAAAACTTCTTTGATTCCCTGAGCGGAGAATAAAAAATAACCGGAGATCGCACAAACAAATGTGTTATCTCCGGTTTTCTTTTGGCTGATTTAGAGATCTTCGAAACTGAAATACCAGCGCGATTCATTCTCGTCAACCAGTTTCCCACCATATTTTTCATGGACTTTGGCAGAGACTGGATTACATTTTTCCACAGTAGAAAAAATGTATGGAATGCCAAGCTCTTTGGATTTGTCCAAAAGCATTTTAAAGAGGATGGAACCATACCCTTTTCCTCTCTGGTCACCGGCGATGGCGTAACCCAGATTGCCGCCAAGTTGCCGGGATTTTTCTGTTACTTTTCCGCGGAGCTTTCCGTAGCCTACCGGAACGTCTCCGTCATAGAGCCAGAAAGTCCACTGACGAACATATCCGGGCGGGAGATCCGTC
>CACZNZ010000377.1 GCA_902782625.1 uncultured Lachnospiraceae bacterium
CTCTTCCGACGGCCTTTTTATTAAATATTGCCTGATAGGTACAGTCAATTCCTTTTTTTCTTAAAACCCTGCTGATTCCATACATGGTGATAGGCATCTGTTTGTTGATGGGTTTGGAATAATTCTTCTCCCATGCTTCCTGATCGGTTTCTTTTTCCAGAATGCTGATCCACCGATTCGGCGGCCATGCTTCATCTGGATGGTATACCCCAAGGATAGTGGCAGCACTGCAGGCAGCACAACCGTGCATGGCAATATAATCATTCAGATCTTCATAGAAATACCCGCCTTGTTGATAATTGCGGTAGATTCTTTCCGTACCGGGTGCGATCAGCATCTCCATGTCATACATTTGTCCGGTTCCCAGAGATTCATAGACATTGACACATACATACCGCGTTGTTTTGGCATTGCTGCAGGCGATGATTGCCATGACATTGCCCACTGCTTCGGCAATGCCTCTGTGATCGACAGTTACGATATTCGGATGACTCGTTGTCCATTTGAATTCGGACGCAGGTAGTTCTCTGCCTTCCATTGTCTCAGGAATGATCTGATAAAAATCTCCCGGAAACATATGCATGACTTTATAACTGATGTCAAAATCTTCATTGTTTATGGGATTTGCTGAAGGAGGAGAACCAGTATTCTCTTTTACCGCTGATTCCGTGGAAGGTTTTACAGGGGAATTCTGGGGATTTCCACAGCCACCAAATACTACAAGAATTCCTAATATTATTATCAAATGCATTATCTGTCTTATTCTTTTTTTCATGAACTGTACCTCTGATTATAGTAGGACGATGATGGAATCATGACGATGTTCAGATTCCCGTTTCTCTTGCGTATCTCATCCATGAATTCCTTTTGATCGATGCCTTCTTTTGGCCGGACCAGATAACGGATCTCGCACAATGTTCCAAATTCAATGGTTTTTACAAGTAATAGGCTGTATGAACTGGCATACCTGTCAAGGACAGGTTCAAAGACGCCCTGGAAATCCAGATCTTCCGGCATCCAGATCTTTAAGATCATTCTCCCCTTCCTTCTTCTGCCAATGCTCGTCTTCCATAAGAACCATATTATTCCTGCCACACAGACTGTAAGAACACAGCCCATCAAGAGTCCGGCAGCAAAAGAAACTAACCAGTTTATCATGTCATTCTCCTTACCAAAAATTACAATGTCGGGCTTTATTATATCGCAAAAAAGTCTCTTTCTCAATGACATTTTCCGTGATAAAATTATTTTAGTATGAAAAAGGAGGATATCGGTCATCATGAGAATTGCTATATATCAGTTTATGATAGGTCAGAGCAATTGCCCGTCATGCAATCAGGCAACCAATAAAATGCTCCTCAATAATGCGATCGCCTGCAGAGAAAAAGCGATCGAAATCTTTGGTGATAATCTCGATTTCTTTAATTATGTGGATCGCCATGAGACGATTCAGACCGGGTCAGACATCCGCAATGTTCCCTACAGAACACATTTCAACCGTCTTCTGGCAGATGTCGAAGCAGGTAAAATTGATGCGGTCATCCTTACCTTTATGGGAAATCTCAGTAACGAAGCGAAGTTTATCATCGATTTTTATCGGTTTCTGAAAGAGCACCAGGTGAAACTGGTGACGGTCCGGGAAGGACTTGGCATCATGGATATGATGGAGAAAGTACTCTCTATGGAATCTTGAATCTGTAATGAAAAAGACAATACCGGCTGCACCTAAATTGGTGTAGCCGGTATTTTTTCAATTCATTACGCTTTTCAGTTTTTTCATGACCGTTTTGTTTTTCGGACGGATCATGTCTGCATAGTCAAAAAATGCGAATCCTTTTGCTCCGTATTTTCTGGCATAGACTACTTCTTTTTTCAGGATGGTTGTATCTGTTTTCCACTCTGCCTTCTCACGGCCGATTCCCGCATTCGAACGTACTTTGTATGCTGCAATGCCTACATAGAGCTTTACCGGTGAATTTGCAGTGAGTTTTGACCACTGTTTCATCACTTTGTCAAATCGTGCAGTGGGATGTTTGAACCCCCAATAAATCTGTGGTGTCAGATAATCCACGTATGATGAAGATTTCACCCAGGTATCCACATCTACATAATAAGAATAATCACTGCGCAGATTCGACAATTCCCCAGCAGGACTGATGCCGAATGTCACATTAGGATTGACCGATTTTACGGTATCGTGAATCTGTTTGACGAGGAGATTCACCTGGTCTCTGCGGTAACGGGCTATGCTTACCCCGTTCTTTTTGGCAGCTGACTTGTTGTACTCTTTGGCATCAAAAGCTGAGTTTACATTACCTGATGAAAAAGAGGGATAAAAGTAGTCATCCATGTGGATTCCATCCACTGCATAGTTTTTCACAATTTCTTTTACGCCTCTGGCAATGAGATTCCTGACAGCGATTCTGGAAGGATTATAGTAAAGGCTGCCCCCGTAAGCCAGAACTGTTCTCTTCTTTCCTTTGGTGGAATGCCACTTTCTGGCTTGATTATTTTGGGAAAGAGAGGCATAACTTGTCGTGCCGCTTGTTACCCGATAAGGATTGATCCAGGCTTCGATCTTCATGTTGTTGTTATGCGCCACGGTTACCATGATCTTTAGAGGATCATAGCCGGGACTTTTTCCCTGCTTTCCGGAAATGTATTTTGACCACGGGAAATAAGAAGACTTGTAGATCGCATCGCCAAAAGGCCTTACCTGAACGATGATGGTATTCATGCCAAGGGACTTAGCATTCTTGACAACCTTGGTAAAATACGCTTTAAAAGAAGCCTTATTGTTCGACTTTACGCTGGATCTGTACTGGCTGAAATCATCGTAGCAAAACCAGACAGCCCTGTATTCTTTTGAAGATAAATCAGCAGCAGAAATCTGTTTTTTTCCGATGTAAAGGCCGGAACACAAAGTGAGTACCACGGCAAAGACGAGGAGTTGTTTCATGATTTTCATGGCTGGATCATTCCTTTCTGTTTTTATTTATTTTATTTTAACACATAAAAGATAATGTATCAAATATATGTAGAGAATCATAAATCTGACCATATAAATAATTATAAAACTGACTATTTATATAATATCAGAATTAACTATAATCAATATCATAGTTAAGAACTAGACAATTCAATTCGGAAAGGATATTAACATGAAAAGAATTATGACAATACAGGACATTTCCTGCCTGGGCAAATGCAGTCTTACAGTGGCGCTGCCTCTTATCTCTTCGATGGGTGTGGAAACGGTCATTTTACCTACAGCGATGCTTTCAACACACACGATGTTTCAGGGATTTACCGTTAAGGATCTGGAAGATCAGATGATTCCGATCACTGAACACTGGAAGAAGGAAAAAGTACATTTCGATGCGATTTATACAGGCTATCTGGGTACCGAGAAAGAGATTGATACAGTAAAGAAGATCATTGAAGATTTCCGCACAGAGAATACGGTCGTGTTTGTCGATCCTGCCATGGGTGATAACGGCAGGCTTTATCCCGCATTTGACGAAAATTATGCTGCGAAGAATGCAACACTTTGCGGCATTGCGGATATTATTGTTCCAAATATCACGGAAGCAGCTTTCATGACCGGATCAGAATACAAGGAGGTTTATGATATCGACTATATCAAGGATCTTCTGAAAAAGCTGGAATTGCTTGGGGCAAAAACGGTTGCTCTGACAGGTGTCTCCCTGGAAGACGGAAAGACCGGTGTTATGGGATATGACACGTTTAAACAGGAGTATTTCCTATATCAGAATACAAGAATTCCCACTGCTTATCACGGAACTGGAGACATCTTCTCGAGTGTGACCATCGGGGCAATGATGAATGGGATCAGCTGGAAAGATTCTCTGAAAATCGCTGCGGATTATACAGCGCATACGATAGATATTACCAGGAATAATCCTGCAGATCCCTGGTATGGAGTTGACTTTGAGGCAACAATCCCGGATCTTATCGATGAATTGAAAAAATACCGTTAAAAAAAGGGCCAAGCGGCCCTTTTTTAATCAATAGTCTTCTTCTTCCTCTTCTTCACTGATATCTGATTTTGGCTTTTCCAGCCCCTCGATCTTTATGCCTTTTTTCTCAGCATAATCCCAGAGTGCTGCATGGATTGCTTCCTCAGCAAGGAGGGAACAATGTACCTTTACCGGAGGAAGTCCGTCAAGAGCTTCCATAACTGCTTTGTTCGTTACCTGGAGAGCTTCCTTTATGCTTTTGCCGGTGACAAGTTCTGTAGCCATGCTGCTTGTAGCAACGGCTGCACCACATCCAAAAGTCTTGAATTTACACTCGCGGATGATCCCGTTGTCGTCTATATCGAGATACATTCTCATGATGTCTCCGCATTTTGCATTCCCGACGGTACCTACGCCACTGGCGTCTGGGATTTCGCCTACATTTCTTGGATTCTGGAAATGATCCATCACTTTTTCACTGTACATTTTTTATGCCCTCCTTTCTCTATTCCAAATTCCACGTATCGATGATCGATGTCTTTTTTCCCTGAAGATAATCTTCGTAGAGAGGACTCATACTTCTGAGTTTTGCGACAATATCCTTTACTTCATCAACTACGGTATCAATCTCTTCTTTAGTGGTTTCTTCACTGATGGTCAGTCTGAGTGATCCATGTGCAATCTCGTGAGGCAGTCCGATGGCAAGAAGGACATGTGACGGATCTAAAGAACCTGAAGTACAGGCAGATCCGCTTGAGGCACAGATGCCTTTCATATCCAGCATGATCAGCAGGGATTCACCCTCTATAAACTCAAAACTGAAATTCACATTATTGGGAAGACGCTTTTGGGGATGACCATTGAGTTTGGCCTGAGGGATCTCTTCGGAAATACGATGGATCATATAATCCCTGAGTTCGATTTCCTTTTGCGTTCTTTCTTCCATGGTCTGTGCTACGCGCTGGGCTGCAACACCGTATCCGACGATTCCCGGTACATTTTCCGTTCCTGCTCTTCTCTTTCTCTCCTGTGCGCCTCCATGGATCAAAGAGCGGATCTTCACTCCTTTTCTGATGTAAAGGAATCCGATGCCTTTTGGTCCGTTGATCTTATGAGCGCTGGAACTGAGCATGTCAATATGGAGAGCATCCACGTCTATCGGCACCTGTCCGAATGCCTGGACTGCGTCCGTGTGGAACAGTATATCATGCTCTTTGGCAATCCTGCCGATCTTTTCAAGTGGCTGGATACTTCCGATTTCATTGTTTGCAGCCATCACAGAGATCAGAATCGTCTGCGGGGTGATTGCTTTTCTGAGTTCTTCAAGATCTACGATACCATATTCATCGACAGGCAGATAGGTAATCTTTGCCCCTCGTTTTTCCAGGTATTCGCAGGTGTGAAGAATCGCATGATGTTCGATCTTCGTAGTGATAATGTGATTGCCTTTTGCTTTGTATGCTTCAAAGGTCGCTTTTAACGCCCAGTTATCCGACTCGGTTCCACCGGCTGTAAAGTAGATGTTGGCCGGTTTTGTCCCGAGAATGGCGGCAATTTTATCTCTTGACTCAGTTACGGCTTCTTTACTTTTAGCCGCGATAGAATAGATTCCGGAAGGATTTCCGTAATGCTCTGAAAAATAGGGGATCATTGCCTCGACTACTTCCGGAGCCGTTTTTGTTGTAGCGGCATTATCCATGTATATCATTTGTCGTCACTCCTTAGAAAGTTATTTCCTAGTAAATTACTCGGATTTCGAAATCATGATATCATCAGCCGGAAAAAAAGTCAATAGATTTATCAGGATTTCAGTCCTGGATAACCATAGGCACTTTCTGCTGAATAGACAGCTCTTTTGATGGCTTCGCTCATCACTTCAGCTGCCAGGATTCCCACCAGATCAGTATCTGACTCAAGAGTTCCTACAGAAACAGCATAGATACTGTCACCGTCTGCGGAAGTGTGTACCGGCCTGATGGATCTTGCAAACCCATCATGTGCCATGCCGGCAATCTTACACAGCTGTGATTTTGCAAACGATGCATTGGTGATGACCACGCCTATCGTTGTATTATCGGTAAATTTGTTTTCTTTAGCAGCGATGCTTGACTGCATATATTCCGTTGTATCCCGGAAACCTTGTTTATCTTCTGTAAGAAGTCCGGCTATCTTTTGCCCTGTCTTCCAGTCATAGATATCGCCTAGTGCGTTAACTGCGACAACGGCACCGATTTTTAATTCTCCAAGGGAAATCGCATAGCTTCCAATCCCGCTTTTCATGCAGGTATCCATGCCGGCGATCTTTCCAACACTGGCACCACAGCCTGCGCCATAGTTTCCGTCACGATAATTCTGGGATTCCAGAGCCTGTCTTGCGGCCTCATATCCCATGGCAGCATCTGGACGTATATGTGCATCTCCTACGGTAAGGTCATAAAGATCTGACTGGACGACAAGTGGAACTTTTACGATGCCGGTATCATAGCCTATATCATGCTCTTCGAGATATTTCATAACACCGTCTGCAGCACCAAGGCCATAAGCACTTCCGCCGGCGAGGACAATCGCATGAACGAACGAGGCTGCTGCAAGAGGATGGAGCAGTTCCGATTCTCTTGATGCCGGTCCGCCCCCACGCACATCAAGACCTGCAGGCATACCTTCTTTGCTGATCAGTACAGTACATCCTGTAGCTGCCTGCACATTTTCAGTCTGTCCGATATAGATCGGACCGATATCTGTCAGAGGGATCTCAGTTTTTTGCATCTGTTTCTTCCTCCTGTGAGATAAGGATGTCATTATATGGAATCTTTGATAAAATGTTCTAAAGTC
>CACZNZ010000378.1 GCA_902782625.1 uncultured Lachnospiraceae bacterium
GAGTTTTTCCTGTTCTTCTTTGTCATAGCCGCTCAGACGATGTGTAAATGGTTTTTTCCACATGCTAAAACCACGGATTCCGGAGGAAAGCACATAGTTTTCCAGAAAATCCACATCTTTATCTTCCATATCCGACAATCCTGATTTCAGATAACGAAAAACGCTTTCATAGGAATAGTTTGCCAGGGCAAGATGAAACAGTGATCTGACCGCCTCTATGCCAGCCTGATAGTTTATCTTTCTTTTATTGTCTTCAAACACCGGCATACGCAGTATCCCGGCGCGCCTTCTGACGTCCTGCGCATAGCCCTTCACATCACCGCACAAGATGGCGAAATCTCTGTACCTGGCTCCTGTTTTTCGAACGATCTCCTCTATCTTATGAAGGATATAATCAATCTCTCCGTCAGGATTCTGACACACTGTAATATGGATATGCTCCGGCTGATTCTTATTTACTTTATAATGGGAAGAGAAAACATTTTCTGCAAGAAATGCAATCTCTCCTCCTGGCTTGGGAGATTTCTCCGGCAGCCCCACTTCTGTGATAGTGGTTCCTGTCTTTTTACATATTCCTGCCAGAGAACTGATCGTCTTCTCGCTGAAGACAAACACCTCTTCTGACCCCTTTTTTCTTTCTTTAGCGGATGGAATCGTTACGGTAATATGTATCTGTCCGGCTACTTTCAAAAGTACAGAAAGGAACTGAAGCTGTACCGGCGTAAAACCGGTAAATCCGTCAAAATAAAAAACCGCATCCTTTAAAAAGTCTGCTTTTTCCATCAGATCCATGGCCACATGAAGAATCTGCTCGGTAATCATGTATTTCCCGGCTGTCTCTTCAAGAAGCCAGCCATAGATCATGGATAACTCTTCACATTTCTCCTTCAGATTCGGACGTTGATCAAGGCGCATAGCCGCATCATGCAGCATCTGCGGTGCTATACCGTATCCGATCATCTCTACCAGGACAGATTTTAATTCATCAATAAATCCTGCTTTTTTCAGGTTTCTTCTGAAAAACACCAGATCATTTTCATGTCTGGCGAGAATCTTGCGCAAAAGCATGGATATTCCAAGATCTTCAAGAATCTGAGGCGGGTTGAAATGCTGTTCTTCAAAAAGTCGAAATGCCAGCCTGTGAAAGCTCAGTACATCCAGATGGAAAAATCCATGTTTGGGATGCTGCTCTATCAATTCTTTTTGCATCTCAAGGCCAAACTGCTCCGGCACAATGAGATAGCCATGTATGTTCTCCGACAAGCTGCAGATTTCCCGGATGATCGCCTGTGTCTTACCTCGGGCATCGGTTCCTGTGATCACACGAAGTGGCATCTGAATCCTCCTTACTTAAATCTCCCAATTCTCCAGTTCATAACGAAGTGCTGACAACAATTCATCTTCCGGTACCTTCCGGACCACCTCACCTTTTCGGATCAGCAACCCGACACCTTCTCCCCCGGCGATGCCGATATCGGCCTCTTTCGCCTCGCCCGGTCCGTTGACGACACAACCCATAACCGCCACTTTGATCGGTAAATGGTCAAATCCGGCCACCATTTGCTCTACCTCATTTGCCAGACCGATCAAATCAATCCTGGTTCTCCCGCAGGTTGGACAGGAAACTACTTCGATTCCTCCCTGCCGCAGATTCAGGGTCTTTAAAATCTGTTTGGCGCTGGCTATTTCATTGACCGGATCTCCGGTGAGGGATACACGTATGGTATCTCCGATTCCCTGATTCAGAATCAGACCAAGTCCTATTGCTGATTTGATATTGCCCCGGAATACCGTGCCGGCTTCCGTGATTCCTACATGCAGCGGATAAGGACATTGAGGTGCGAGCAGTGTATGCGCCTTGACACACATCATGACATCGGAAGATTTGATACTGATGACAAGCTGGTCATAATCCATGGATTCTATAAGTGCGATCTTATCAAGCGCACTCTCCACAAGGCCTTCTGCAGTAACTTTTCCGTATTTCTCCACCAGAGGTTTCTCAAGGGAACCGCTGTTGACACCGATCCTGATGGGGACATGGTACTCTTTTGCTTTATCAACGACCGCTTTGATCCTCTCGAGGCTGCCGATATTGCCCGGGTTGATTCGAATCTTATCGGCACCATTTTCAATGGCAGCAATAGCCATACGATAATCAAAGTGGATATCTGCAACGATAGGGATATGAATTCTCTTTTTAATCTCCTTCAGGGAAGCAGCCGCTTCCAATGTCGGAACCGTAGAACGTATGATTTCGCATCCGGCTTCCTCAAGCGCCAGAATCTGCTGAACAGTCGCGTCAGTATCTTCTGTTTTGGTATTGGTCATTGACTGTATCAGAATCGGATTGCCCCCGCCAATCACACAGTCTCCGATTTGAATTATTTTAGTATGGTCACGATACATAATATCCTCCTTCTCCCAGAACACGAAAGCCCGACTGCCTTGTACTGAAGTACTCCCGCAATCGGGCTTCCATCTTGATTATCTCGTAAAAATCATTCTGATATCATTTGCCATGATGATTACCATCAATGTCATCAGCAGAACCAGACCTGCTGTATGTACCAATCCCTCCTTTTCCGGAGGAACTTTCTTTTTCGTCACTAATTCGATTATAATGAAAACCAGTCTTCCACCATCCAATGCAGGAAGAGGAAGCAGATTCATAACACCGAGGTTCGCACTCAGCAAAATGGCGAGGCTCAGCATATTGAGCACGACATATCTGACCCCTTCCGGAACAGACTGATCATAGGTATCACCAATCGTCTTAACGATACCGACCGGCCCGGAAAGATCGTTAAATGACAGATTTCCCGTCACCAGATATTTTAAACTGGTCAGTGTCGCCCATATCTGGTACCTGACTTCAATCAGACTGTACCGGATGATGCCTGCCAGGTTCTGCTTTATATATCCTGCAGATGTGATTCCCAGCATATACATCCCTGTCTCTGGATCTTTGTTCCTCACTACATTTGCATGATAGACCTTCCCATCTCTTTTGTAAGTCACCTTAACCTTAGGATTCTTACTGTGGAAGAAATTAAACATCCTGACTTCCCGGAAGGTATATACCTTGGAATGATCCAGCTTGAGGATTGTATCTCCTTCACGAAGACCTGCCTCATATGCTGCACTGTTTTCTGTCTTTTGTCCTACAATTGCAGGATCGGCTCCTCCGATCCCGATCACGAACAGCGCAAGGAAAAACGCCAGGATAAAGTTAAAGAACGGTCCGGCAAACACGACCATAAAACGGGCTGCGGCCGACTTATTGCCGAAAGCCCTCGGATCATCATCCTCCCCGTCTTCGCCGCGCATCACGCAGCATCCGCCGAAAGGAAATGCCTTGATGCCATATTCCGTCTCTCCTTTCTTTTTGGAAAGAAGCGTCGGCCCGATACCAAGAGCAAATTCTTCCACATATATGTCATTTTTCTTCGCCAGAAGAAAATGTCCCAGCTCATGAAACAGTATAATCGCACTGAACATGAGAATCGCTATAATAAACTTGATAATAAACACCTCCGTTATACGGTTATCCTTATGATATTCCTACCACCAGCACCAGCAGATAATAAATGATCGGCGCTGTGATGATAATACTGTCAAACCGGTCAAGGATGCCACCATGACCTGGTATCAGATTACTGTAATCCTTTACATCATAGTTTCTCTTGATGGCAGATGCTGCCAGGTCACCCACAATACTGATCATACCACCGACCAGGCATACAATGCCAAAAACAAGCCAGAGCGGCATATTTGCATTGATGTATCTAGATGCAAACAGTCCGTAAAGCACGCCCAGCAGTCCAGCACCCAGTATGCCGCCGATCGCTCCTTCTATCGTCTTTTTCGGGCTGAGGACCGGAGACATTTTATGTTTTCCGAACAATCTGCCCGCACAGTAGGCAAGGGTGTCATTGCCCCAGGCACTCAAAAAGACAAGAACGATCAGGAATCCACCGTCCTGCAGGGACCGGATTCTGTAAATACACGCCAGCATCATCGTCACATAAAAAAGAGCAAAGAACGAGATGGCTACATCTGCAATCGCATAACGTGGAAATGTAAATACATAGACCGTAAGCAGGGCGATTAACACAGCCAGCATCAGAGGAACCACATACTGCTCCATCTCAAGCAGAAGCAGAATATAATAAAGGATCGTTCCGGTATAGACAGCCACAGCAAGCGGAGAAGTCTCCTTTCCGATTACTCTGAGGAGTTCAAAGATTCCCATCAACGAAATGACCGCCGTAACGCAAAGCGTGACAAAGGAGCCGATATATAATGTGATCACCGCCAATATGACAAGAACGATACCACTGATCAGTCTCTGTTTAAACATGAATTACCTCCTGTCAGACTCCTCCATATCTCCGATCCCTGGTATTATAATACTCGATCGCCCGAAGAAGCTCTTCTTTGTTAAAATCAGGCCATAAAACATCCGTAAAATAAAACTCTGCATAAGCCAGCTGCCACAGCAGCCAGTTCGACAACCGCTGCTCCCCGCTCGTCCGGATCATCAGATCGGGATCCGGAAGCTGCGCTGTATCGAGCCTTTTTGAAAACATCTCTTCCGTAATATCGTCTGGAGTTATTTCCCCGTCTCTGACATCGGAAGCCACCGACCGGATTGCCCGGATAATCTCATCTCTGCTGCCGTAATTTAGTGCAATGGTAAAGTTGAGACCCGTATTGACAGACGATACTTCCTCGAGTTCATCTATCGCATCACGGATATCCTGATCCAACCGGCTTTTTTCCCCGATTACCCTGACACGCATATTGTTTTTGGATGTCCTGGCAATACAGTCTTTCAGATAACGGCGCAAAAGCTTCATCAATGCCCTGACTTCCCCCTCCGGACGCTTCCAGTTCTCTGTGGAAAATGCATAGACTGTTAGATACTTGATTCCCAGATCATGGGCATCTTCGCATATCTGCTCCACGACCTTGGCGCCCTGGGAATGGCCGACGTTCCTGGGCATCAGGTGCTTCCTGGCCCATCTGCCATTACCGTCAAGGATAATCGCCACATGCTGCGGAATCGTCAGAACTTTTCCATGATACTCTCTCTCCAAACCGTACCTCCTTATAGCGTAAAACCAGACAGCCGTTAACACACAGCTGTCTGGTATGCATTCTTCATATCGGAAATTCTCTTATACGGTAAGAATCTCCTTGGACTTATCATCGATCGCTTCATCGATCTTCTTGATATACTTATCCGTCATCTTTTGAACTCTATTCTGCTGATCCTTCTGATCATCTTCTGTGATATCACCATTCTTCTGAGATTTCTTCAGAAAATCATTCGCATCTCTTCTGATGTTGCGGACAGCAACCTTTGCAGATTCGCCTTTTTTCTTGACATCTTTGACAAGATCCTTTCTGTGCTCCTCTGTCAATTCCGGGAATACAAGGCGGATCACCTTGCCGTCATTAGCAGGATGAATTCCGATATCAGACTGTTGAATCGCCTTTTCGATCGTCTTGAGCAGGGAAGGTTCCCATGGCTGGATCACGATACTTCTTGGCTCAGGCACACTGACATTGCCTACCTGCTGGATCGGTGTCGGTGTTCCGTAATAATCCACTTTCACTTTATCAAGCACATGAGGATTCGCACGGCCAGCGCGGATCGAATTATATTCTCTCTCGAGATTGTCTAATGACTTCTGCATCTTCTCTTCATATTTCTGAATCATAGTACCCTCCTGATATCTGTTGATTAAAGATTCAGTTTTACCATTAATTTACATTATTGTCGTCAAATTGTCAAGTGTATTTGTTTACACCGTAACATATGTGCCACTAAAATCTCCGAACATGGTATCGACAATACTATTCTCTTGTTCCAGTCCGAAAATGACAAGCGGCATCTTATTTTCAAGACAAAGAATCGTCGCTGTCAGATCAATCACGCCAAGCTTTTTATCAAGAACCTCCTGCAGGGAGATCTGATCGAACTTGACTGCTTCCGGATTCAGTTTCGGATCACTGTCATATACCCCGTCAATTGCTTTCGCCAAAAGAATGGCATCGGCTTCGATCTCCACAGCCATGAGTGCCGTGGCAGTATCTGTAGAAAAATACGGATGACCGGTACCACCGGCGAAAAAAACTACATCTGACTGCTCGAGTGCCTTCACTGCCTGATCTCTGGAAAACAGTTCTGTAAATGCGCCACAGACAAACGGAGTATAGATTCTGGTAGACAGTCCTTCCTGACGGCACATATCCGAAACATAGATACAATTCATCACTGTGGCCAGCATACCGATCTGATCGGCCTTGACCCGATCCATGCTTTCACTGGTTCTTCCCCGCCAGAAGTTTCCTCCGCCAATCACGACCGCAACCTGAATACCTTTATCCACAACCTGTTTTACCTGGGCTGCCACTTTACGAACGGTCTCTTCATCAAATCCTGTCCCTTTGCCGCCGGCAAGGGCTTCTCCTGAAAGTTTTAATAAGATCCGATTCATCTTCTTCAAGTCTGTCATATTAACCTCCGGATGTTATTTTTTCATTACAATAGCACGGGTATGGTTGTCATAACAGATCGTCATCTTCATAAAGCCTTCATCGATGTCCACGAATTCAAGCTTTCCGGGGCGATAGGAAGAAACAGGATAATTCATCCCTTTCAGCACCTCATGGAATAAACTGATAATCCGATATGCAGTTTGTCTGTCCACCTGAGGAAGAAGAATCTTCATGTCACCCACTCCCATTCGACTGCGCATGAAACGACAACTGGTACTCCGATTCTATTTTACTTCACTTTTACGTTTTCTGCAAGGTTTTTGAGCACCTTTGTATTCAGAGCCATCCTATTGACATAATTCTTGGAATAAGTCTTGATGATCTCCTCCGGATTCTGATCTCCGATCAGTTCATCCACATCTTTTTGCTCCACTTTCAGATTCTCTTTGGCAGCGATGGCATCATAGAGAAGGAACATCTTGACGGTATCTTCCATGGAACTGTAATACTGCTCTCTCATGGCTTTCTCATCTTCAAATCCGTAAGA
>CACZNZ010000379.1 GCA_902782625.1 uncultured Lachnospiraceae bacterium
AGGATTTCTTTTTTTATTTTCTTCCATGCCATATCCCTTTCTTTAAAAACAGTAAAGACAAATCAAAGGCGAAAACCAGTACTGATTTTCGCCCCTACTATTCTATGAACCATTAAACTCTTGAGAGATACTCTCCTGTCCGTGTATCGATCTTTAACTTGTCGCCAAGATTTACAAACAGAGGCACGTAGACAACTGCACCTGTTTCCACGGTACATGGCTTCGTGGCACCTGTCGCTGTGTTCCCTTTCTCTCCGGGCTCACACTCGATGACCTCAAGCTCAGCAAACATCGGCGGCTCTACAGCAAAGATATCACCATTATGTGCGATCATCTTCACCATGTCATTCTCTCTGACAAACTTTAAGGAATCTCCAATCTGATCAGAAGTCAGACCAATCTGATCAAATGTGTCTACATCCATAAAGTAATACAGGTCTCCATCTGTGTAAAGATACTGCATATCGGTGCGGTCGATCCTTGCCTGCGGGAACTTCTCTGTCGGGCGGAAGGATTTCTCAAGCACACTGCCTGTCTTGATGTTTTTAAACTTTGTCCTGACAAAAGCTGCTCCTTTGCCTGGCTTTACATGCTGAAACTCAATAATCTGGCATACATTTCCCTCAATCTCAACGGTAAGGCCGTTCTTAAAATCACCTGCAGAAATCATATCTTAACATCCTCCTTTAATCTTGGCTTACATACAGCTATTATTGTATAATAATCCCTTTTATTTTTCAACTCTTTCTTCTGTTTTTCCTCAGATAAAAAAACAGAACAATCTTCTCAAGGTATCTTTTGAGTACGATCTGAATCTCTTCCCTCGGGTGAATAGGCTTGACAAGAATCGCATGGATTCCTGCCAGCCGGGCTCCAAACACATCCGTAAAAATCTGATCTCCTACAAAAAAGGTCTGTCTTCTGCCGGTGCCCATACGCCGGGCACCTTCCAGATAACCTCTGGCCTTGGGTTTTCCTGCTTTAAACACATAGGTTGCTCCAACCTGGTCGGCGAAGCTTTTGACCCGCGCCTCCTTATTGTTTGAGATCAGACAGGTTGCAAAACCCATGCCATGCAGTTTGTCAAAAAGGGCGATTGCCCTTTCATCAGCCGGGGCATTGTGAGGTACCAGTGTATTGTCTATATCAAACAGAATACCGCGGTATCCTTCCCGGTACATTTGCTCATAATCAATACCATAGGTAGAATCCAGATATTTGTCGGGATATAACTTACCTAGCATGAAGGACACTCCTCTCTTCTTCTAATCACACAACCCAGGGGGATTATCTTGCCACAGTCAAACCATATGGTCTGTTTCGGATGTGGTGCACTCTCTACAGGCTGTCTGTCACCATCCTCCATGGCAAGCACACGGACATGTGCATTTGATCCGTCCTGAAGCATCACCTCAAGTTCCTCTCCAATCTGAAATTTATTGCGCTGGGTGACGCGGATATATCCCCGCTCGTCAACCTCTTCTACGATACCAATATAGGTATAGTTCTTATGATAAGTGCTCTCATCATAGATCTGCGCCGAATCTCCCGGCATCCCGTAGTAAAACCCCGTTGTAAAATCGCGGATTGTACATTTGGCGATCTCCTCCCTGTAATAATCCAGATTGCTTCGGTAGCACTCTTCGCTTACCATATAATCGTCAATGGCTCTGCGATAAGTTCTGGTGACTGCCGCAACATACAATGCCGTCTTCATACGCCCTTCAATCTTGAGAGAATCAATACCGGCGCTTAGAAGATCCGGAAGATGGTCGATCATACAAAGATCTTTGGAATTAAAGATATAGGTTCCGCGTTCTGTTTCTTCCACCGGCAGGTACTCTCCGGGTCTTGTCTCTTCGACAACGTGGTATTTCCATCTGCAGGGATGCGTACAGGCTCCCTGATTAGCCCCGCGGCCGGTAAAATAACTACTCAGCAGGCAGCGCCCTGAGTGAGAGATGCACATGGCACCGTGAACAAATGCCTCAATCTCCATATTCGGGGGTATCTCTTTGCGAATCTGTTTTAATTCTGCCAACGTCAATTCCCTGGCTGCCACCACTCTTGTCGCCCCCAGATCATACCAGAATCGATAAGTCATCGAATTGGTGGAATTTGCCTGGGTACTGATATGGATATCTATCTCCGGACAAATCTCTCTGGCTATGGAAAACACTCCCGGATCTGAGATGATCAAAGCATCCGGACCCATTTCCTTTAATTCTTCAAAATATTCTCTTATTCCGTCGAGGTCGCTTTCCCGGGCAACGATATTGGCTGTGATATACACCTTCACACCATGACTGTGTGCATATCGGATTCCCTCTTCCATGTCTTCTTTCGGAACATTCTTTGCCTTCGCCCGCAGCCCGTACATTTCCCCGCCAATATAGACGGCATCCGCTCCGTAAAATACAGCGGTCTTAAGTACTTCCAGGCTGCTTGCCGGGATCAATAACTCTGTTTTTCTCATATTCTCTCCCTAATCCTCTCTCCGCACACTGACCGTCATCCCGTCTCCTGTCTCAAGGATCACCGTTTCAAGCAGTTCATGATGCGTCAAAGCATATAGGTATTCACGCATTCTTTTATGAATCGTATGATTTCTTCTGCGAATCGCATATCTCGACTGAAAGATATCTCCATCCTGCAGTACATTGTCTGATACCAGAACCCCGCCAGGTTCGAGAAGCCTTAGTATATCAGGCAAAAAATGAATATATTGTCCCTTGGCAGCATCCATAAAAACAAACGCATATTTATCATGCAGCTGCGGCAGAATCTCCATGGCGTCCCCTTCTAAAAGACAAATCTTATCATCCTGTCCTGCCATCCTGATATTCTCTCTGGCTCTTTTGATTCTGGGAAGATAATTCTCGATGGTATCAATCCTGGTATTATACGGTGTATATTCAGCCATAAAAACCGAAGAGAATCCGATGGCAGAACCCACCTCCAGAATTCTCTCCGGTTTTTTCATCCTCAAAAGAACACGAAGCAGTGCCCGTGTCTGCGGCCTGATGATAGGAACGCCGGACTTCTTTGCTTCTTCTTCAACTATTTTTAACGCATCAC
>CACZNZ010000380.1 GCA_902782625.1 uncultured Lachnospiraceae bacterium
CATGAGTGTAATTTCAATGAAACAGTTACTCGAAGCAGGTGTACATTTCGGACATCAGACAAGAAGATGGAACCCTAAGATGGCTCCGTATATCTACACAGAGCGTAACGGCATCTACATTATCGACCTTCAGAAATCAGTAGGTATGGTAGATGAGGCTTATGACGCAGTGAGAAAATGTGTAGAAGACGGCGGCAAGATCCTCTTTGTAGGAACCAAAAAGCAGGCACAGGATTCTATCCGCAACGAAGCAGAAAGATGCGGTATGTTCTATGTTAACCAGAGATGGCTTGGCGGAATGATCACAAACTTCAAGACAATCCAGAGCCGTATTGCCCAGCTTAAAAAGATCGAGGCCATGGAAGAAGACGGAACATTTGAAGTACTGCCGAAGAAAGAAGTTATCAAGCTTAAGAAGATGCAGGAGAAACTTGAGAAGAACCTTGGCGGAATCAAAGAGATGCAGGATGTTCCGGATATGATCTTTGTTGTGGATCCGAGAAAAGAAAGAATCTGTATCCAGGAAGCTCATACACTGGGAATCCCGTTAGTAGGTATCTGTGATACAAACTGTGATCCGGAAGAACTTGACTATGTAATCCCCGGCAATGATGATGCGATCCGTGCGGTAAAACTGATTGTATCCAAGATGGCTGATGCTGTCATCGAAGGCAACCAGGGTGTGGATGCAGAAGTTTCCGAAGAAGCTGAAGAAGCTATGGAAGCTGCAGTAGAAGAGTAATCCTAACTTCAAGGAGGAGAATAAAAGATGGCTATTACAGCAAAACAGGTTAAAGAATTACGTGAGATGACAGGCGCCGGCATGATGGACTGTAAGAAAGCTCTTACTGCTACAGACGGTGATTTTGATAAGGCGATCGAGTTCTTGAGAGAAAAAGGACTTGCTACAGCTGAGAAAAAAGCTGGCAGAATCGCTGCAGAAGGTATCGTAAAGGTACTTGTCACAGAAGACAGCAAAAAGGCAGTTGCAGTAGAAGTTAACGCTGAGACAGACTTCGTTGCTAAAAATGAAAAGTTCCAGACTTATGTTGGCCAGGTTGCTGAACAGGCACTGGATACAGAAGCTTCTGACATCGATGCATTCCTCGCTGAGACATGGAAGTTTGATGAGACAAAGACTGTGAAAGAAGCTCTTGCAGCTCAGATCGCTGTAATCGGTGAGAACATGAACATCCGCCGTTTCGAGCAGATGAAAGAAGATGCAGGATTTATCGCTTCCTATACCCATATGGGCGGAAAAATCGGTGTTCTTCTCGATGTAGAATCCGACGTGGTTAACGACGATGTCAAAGAGATGGCAAAGAATATCTGTATGCAGATCGCAGCTATGAAGCCGAAATATACAGATCGCTCCGAGGTTGATCAGGATTACTTAAAGAAAGAAGAAGAAATCCTCGCAGCAGCAGCCCGCAATGAGAAACCGGGTGCGAATGACAAGATCATCAACGGTATGGTTAAAGGCCGTCTGAACAAGGAACTCAAAGAGATCTGTCTCATGGATCAGGTATATGTAAAAGCAGAAGACGGCAAACAGCCTGTCAACAAATATGTGGCAGAGGTTGCCAAAGCAGCTGGTGCATCCATCAAGATCAAGAGATTTGTCCGCATGGAGACAGGAGAAGGAATCGAGAAAAAGCAAGAAGACTTCGCTGCGGAAGTGGCTGCTCAGATGGGTAAATAAAAAAGTAAACAGTAGTTTTTCTAACAGACATAAAGACGTCGGAATCCGGCGTCTTTTTTATTTATAAAGAATCTTCCAGTTCATTGACAGAATGCCATTTTTTGATTAGACTATAGATAAAAAATACAAACTATGAATTCAATGGGGTGCATTTTATGGAGAGTCAAAATAATAATAATTTAAAGGTGATAGCAATTGCAGGAAGTATTGCTCTTTTACTGATCCTTGTCCTTGGTACGATATGGACGGCGCAAAGTGCCAGAAAAGATACGGAATCCGCTGTCCGGTCCGTCAGCCTTTTATATCTCGATGAGCTGGCCGGTCGTCGGGAGCAGGTAGTGGCACATAACCTGGAGGAAAAAACCAATGTCATACAAACTGCACTGGAGTTGATGACGGAAGATGATCTCAGCGACTTAGAGCATCTTCAGGCATATCA
>CACZNZ010000381.1 GCA_902782625.1 uncultured Lachnospiraceae bacterium
ATCGCTGTGGCCGCTGCAGGAACCGGATGACGTTGATTGTTCGGATGACCGTGTTCCAGCCCTCTTGGGACAGAGGAAGGCTGTTATTGCAAAACTGCTCTCCATGACCAAGGTGCTGTTTCGTGATTATCGGCTTGATTTATACTCCTTCTTAAATCGCTGCCTGCGTGATGGGAGGCTGAATGAACTTGTCGGTACCAAAGTGCTGGACCGTGTGATTTCTGCGGAAATATGTGATTTTAAGCATGTTGATTACTGGCGGATAGACCGCGAGAATTATTATGCCGATGTATTGGTAGAACTGGCGCTCCAAACCCCTTTAGGGTCACAGACCTGGACAGGTTATCTGGTATGTTGGTGCGAGTTCTTTCACCCTCTATCTCATTATTCTGAGATGGCAGGGGAGAGAAATAAAGGGAGACTGGACATCGAAATCCAGGAACTGACGGAAACACCTGATCGGGAGGGTTTTGACCGACTCAGTAAATACCTGATTCCGTACTCAACAAATCAACGTGTTGATGAAATTGCAGAGCAGATCTGGCAGCAGTACTGTCCAGAAGCCCTGTACGACCCGGATCGGAGAAGTGCGAAGCTGCTGGCAGACAGACTTGGCCTCAAGGTGGTGTACTACCCGGTATACGAACATAGCGATCTTGTAGATAGCATCCTCTTTTTCAAAGAAGGTGAACTGATCATCGGAGAAGACCGGGTTGAAAATGGTCATCGCATCAAGGCAGATCAGGGAAGGAGAATCACAATTCCGGCAAACACGATTGTGGTGAACACCAACCGGATTCGATTCGAATATTCTGCCTTTAATATATTTCATGAATGCTATCACTTTCTGCAGCATTATCTCTTTATCTGTCTGCAGGATCTAGACAGCAACGACCGCCGGAAGATGCCGACGGAAACAGTTTTTGTAGATGCTAAAACAGAACTCAAAGATCCGATCCACTTTGCTGAAAACCAGGCAAACAGGGGAGGGCTGGCGCTGATGATGCCGGCAACCCATACCCGGTATCTCATTTGGGAGGAGTGTAGGAGAGTACGGAATTACAGACATTCCGGTGAACTGTATGAGTTGGCTATCATCTCCATGAACCAAATTCTCGATATCCCTTACTTCCGTATCCGGCAAAGAATGATACAACTCGGGTTTGTTGAAGCCAGGGGCGCTATGAATTACGTAGATAAAAAGAGAATCGCCCCTTTCTCTTTTCACCGTGATTCCTGGCGTAAGCCAGAGCACACCTTTATTATCGCGGAGAAGGATGTAAAGAGATTACAAAAGAAGGATAACAGGTTCCAAAGGTTAATGGAAACTGGCGAGTACATTTATGCTGACGGTCACGTCGTTATGAATCGTCCTGAACTTGTTCAGTGGGATAAGTACAAAGGTCGGCTTATGCTCATGGATTGGGCTGTGCAGCATGTTGATCAGTGCTGTCGGAGGTTTGTACGACATTATATTCAGAAGGATATCGGCGAATATTTCTATGGCCGTATGAACCATGATACGGAGTATATTGTACAAAACGAGTTTTTCCTGGGAGATATTATGAAAGAAGAGGGAATTGACGAATTGGATGCGCAAGAGGTATTCATAGACCGATTTCCTAAAAATTTCAAGGAAGCGATTCGAATTCTAAAGAAAAAGAGAAAAGTCAGTGATGCGAAATTAGCGGAAATGATGAATCTTGATGATAGTAAATTTGGTCGGATCCTGGATGAGCCGAGAAGATACCGAAATGAAGATTTTCTGACGATGATGTGCCTTTACCTACAATTGCCAGACTGGTTGAGTAGGCTTGTATTTATACGGGCTCGTTTTCAGTTGGATGATGAAGATAAGCGTCATCGGGCGATTAAATATATTTTACGTTGCATGAGTAATGACGGAATTGAAGAAGCGAATGAATTCTTGGAAAAGCGGGGTCTGGAGAAATTATCATTCGCAGGGTGAAATAAGAATGATAGAAAAAGAAGCTGGTCACTGGTGCAGGTGGCCAGTTCTTTTTTTTGCTGAAACCTGTGGATAACTCAAAATATGAGTGAAAAAGGGATAAATAGTTGCATATCTATGCGGAGACGTGAATATGAAAACGTTGAAATTTTAATATTGTGATGAATAATGAATCACGAAAAAATTATATATACGGAAATATATGCAATAATTTTCACTCAATAATCGCCATGTTATTTGGTTTTTCAGATCGTTATAGTAAAAAACGACAAGAAGAATAATAAAACACTCAAAAGTCGGATGCATACGACGGCGGGATGTTCATTACAGCTACTCGAACAGAGTAGTCCTGTAACTGAACACCCTCAGTCTGTGCATCCGTTTTTTTGTTGCCTGGCCAGGTCTCCCGCCGTGTGTGCGTC
>CACZNZ010000382.1 GCA_902782625.1 uncultured Lachnospiraceae bacterium
ACCTGCAAAAAGAGGGATCGCTGGATTGCATAGTCGAACCAGCGATCCTGTGTAATAATTACGCCGGATCAGCTTCTCCAGCGGCTCCTCCCGCGTGGCCCTGTCGTGTACGGCACGGGCATCCGGGACCACCCCGACTTTTAGGCCGAAAAAATGCAAACGATCGCACCACTCGTCATCTTGTCCCCAATGAGGGAATAGGTCCTCCTCAAAGGGGCCGATCTGCCTGAGAACGCGCACGGGGACGAGCCAATGGGCCGCCATCACACGCTTGACTTCAAGAGGCTCTGAACCTTGCGCGGATTTCGGCACCCCAGCAGCCTTGAGAACTTTTTCGAACTGGCTATCCAGGTCTTTATAACCCTCCGTCATCTGCATAGGACTCAGCACTCCATACTCAGGATGGGCTTCGGCGGCCGCCACCAGTTTCTCCAATGCCCCCTCTTCCAGCCAGGCGTCCTGGTTCAGAAGATAGACATAGTCATATCCGTGCTTCTGGGCATAATCAAAGCCCAGATTGTTCGGCTTGGAAAATCCTAAATTTTCCGCACTTCTGACCAGCTTGGCCTGCGGGAAATGCTCAGCCACAAAATCGGCCGATCCGTCCGTAGAATCGTTGTCAAAAACGTAGAGGTCCGCATCGGCATACACGGAGCCCAGGCACCGATCCAACCAATGCATTCCGTTGTAAGTAACGACTATGACCAAAACACGCTTACTCATTTCTGTAACGGATAAAGAGTTCTTTGGGAGTAGCATTGGAAAAAGCCGTCTGCATCACATTTTGGGCCGTCTTACGCATAAGGATATTCCGTGGCGAACGAGGCAGAAAAGCGTATTTGCATACCCTCAAGGCCTCGAAACACCAAATGAAGCATTTTAGGCCGATTGGTTCTCCGTAGAAAAGTAGTGAGCCCCGTACTCGTGCCGGCTTGATGGCTGCCTCTATGGCAGAAACGGATCCGCCAGCAAAGTGCGTAATATCGACATCGGCATCGGTCCAGACAGAGTAGCCAGCATCGTTGAGTTTGTGCCCCAGAGCAATGTCTTCAGGGGTAAAGAAGAAGCGCTCGTCAAACCAGTCTACCTTTCTAAACACCTCTGTCTTAATAAGAAAACACGCCCCATTTAACGTATAAGTCCGAAATAGTCCCGGTTTCATAGACCAAAGGGAAGGACGGGTTTCATCTACCATATGGAGGTAGTGTTTCACGTAGCGCCAGACCGTCCAAGGAGCGCGACCGCAAGTCTGAACGCGACCATCGGCAAAACAAATACAGGGGCTGATGGCCGCAGCATGTTCCGGCAATTTCTCCAGATCCCGCACCAGGGCGTCAATGACCGGCATCGCCATGAGCGTATCGTCGTTCAGGATGAAGCAGTATTTCCCCTGCGCTTGCGTCAGGGCCAGATTGTTGTTCTCCGAAAAGCCTCGTAATTCATTGCTTTCCACGACCTTCACCCAAGGGAACTTTTCCTTAAGTTCTTGCAAATTTCCGGGGCTGAAAAGATACGCCACCACCCAGCATTCGCAGGTCACAGTATTCTGCACCTTAATACTCTCCAGACAAGGAAACAGAATGTCCGGACGGTTCATGCAGACTATGACAATACTTACTTCAGGCATAAAAGACTTCTAATATCTTAAGGCTAGTGATTTATCATACAAAGATAAGGACTTTTCCAAAATTGAAGAGTTTTGTAGCGGCATTAATCCCATCTGCATCGTTAACATCCCAAAGAAAGGACAGTAACTAACAGGAAACGAGACAACTCCATGCAAGAGTACAAATAACACTTTGGAGGGGAAGCGCAAAATCATTATATTTGTGTGATTAACCAACTATTACTACCCATTTCATGAGCGGAAAACCGTCCGGCATATCGGAGAACAGCAGACGCATTGCCAAGAATACCATGGCGCTGTATGTCCGTATGTTCATCCTCATGATCATCAGCCTCTTCACCGCCCGCATCGTTCTCCACGCACTTGGAGTGCAAGACCGAGGCGTTTATGAAGCGGTAGGTAGTTTCGTTTCGCTGATGGGCATCATCTCCAGTTCATTCTCCAGCTCCATAAGCAGGTTTCTGACAGTGGAAATCGGTAAGGGAGACCACGATGCGCTACGAAAGGTATTTGGCAATTCCAAAGCCCTCATCCTCCTAATTGCAGTCATCGTTCTGTTAGTGGCCGAACCCATAGGAATATGGTATGTCTCCCACGTAATGAGCCTCCCTCCAGGAAGGGGAACAGCGGCCCAATGGGTATTCCAGTTTTCCATCATTACCTTTGCATTCAATCTACTTTGCGTTCCTTATACCGCCAGCATATTTGCCCACGAGAGGATGTCCATTTATGCTTGGGTTGGAATTGCGGAAGGCATTTTCAAACTGCTGATCGCCATTGCCATCAAATATTCCACCTTCGACAAACTCATACTATATAGCTTGTTACTCTGCTCCGTATCCATTCTAGTCCGCCTGTTCTACTCTATCTACTGCAAACACAACTTCCAAGAGAGCAGAGCCGGCATCCACTGGGACCGGGAATACTTCGGAAAAATGGTCAGTTTTGCCGGATGGAACGGCGTTGCGAATGGTGTTTTTATCCTGAACACCCAAGGCGTAACACAACTCTTGAATATCTATTTCGGAGTCGTCCATAATACGATGAGGGGATTGGCACTGAACGTAGAGAATATGGTCAAACAATTCATATCAAACGTTTTGACCGCCTTTGTTCCTCAAATCACTAAGTCCTATGCTTCAGGGAACATGAACTACTGCCATGAATTGGTATGCAAGAGTTCAAAATATGCCTTTCTCATCGGCTTTTCCCTATCTTTGCCCTTCTTCTTCGAGGCAGATGCGCTCCTGCACCTATGGTTGGGTAATACAGATGTTCCGGAAGGGACATCTCTTTTCACCAAACTCGGGTTGATCTGCATGATCCTGGATATCTCCCTCAACCCCGTTTCTACTTATGTGAATGCATCAGGCAACATTAAAAAGTATTATCTGATGGTTTCCATCGTTTCAGCTTTTGTCTTCCCCCTGACATGGCTGCTTTATCGATTGGGCATGCCATCCTATACAATTTACTTTTCCTTTATAGGTGTTTACCTGATCATGGATGGGATTAAGGTGTTTTTCAGTTGGAAGCATTATGGTTTCCCCATTCATAAGTATATCCAAGAAGTGATCCTGCGATTGCTACCGGTCATCACGTTATCCCTCCTAGCCACATTCATCTTCTGGCGGCATTTCTCCGCTGGCATTCCAAGGTTGCTTTTCGTGCTGGCCTTCGGGACCCTTTGCACAGGCATCTTCTCCTTCCTCTTTGCTTTGACAAAAGGCGAGAGAGCTTTTCTTATTGACAAGATTCGAAGCAGAATCCTATGATAAAAATCTGTTTTATACACCGATCAATCCGGGATTTGGCATCCTTTCTGCGCTATGCCCACCTGGAAGAGACAATGGCCGACCAACTCAAATGGGACAACCGGCAGCCCGATATTCTGATTGCATCGGAATGGATCTATTACAAATCTGATTGCTTTAAGGAGTTTTCCAGGTTGTACGACCATAGCGGACTCAAAGTCGCATATTGGGGCGAAGCCCTGGAGCCAGATTTTAACCTGTTTGATTATTGCATTGGATTCAATAACAATAGCGAGGCCGGAGACAGGATGATCCGTCTTCTCTCACCTTTCGATATGTTTTCCGGCTTCGTTAGCAAAAAAGCCAACGACATACTTTCCCCCGAAGAAGGGAAGAGAGAATTGATGAGAAAGACCGGGTTCTGCAACTTTCTTTATTCAAACCCACACGCTCATCCGATGCGGGACAAATTGTATCATGAAATTTCGCAATACAAGAGAGTAGATTCCCTCGGTAAGCACTTGAACAATGTAGCCGTGCCAGGAACTGGTTACTCCGGACACGCACAGGATTGTATTTCCATCAAATCGCCATACA
>CACZNZ010000383.1 GCA_902782625.1 uncultured Lachnospiraceae bacterium
GCAGTCATCTGGTTAGAACCAATCGAAAGGGTTCCACTTGGCGTAATTGCTGCCTTCACCGATATTGGACATAGGAAAATCAGCGTCAATACCATCAACAGGAGAGTACCTGATACTTTCCCCCAAACTCCATACCTTGATTTGTTTGTTTCATTCTTCATACATTTTTCTCCTTCCTGTAAAAATGAATTAACAGTTCTCTATAAAACACGATCGTTTTATACCTACGTTAATAATATAGCATAGATTTTAAAATATGTCATAAGATAATCGTCAAATTATCACATAAATTTGACGATTATTTTTTCTCTTTTTCATCATTTTATACAATTTTCTTCTTTAATAGTGAAAATACATATACTTAACATACAATTCCTGAAACATTTTTTGATTGGACAGGACAATCTCTTCCGAGATCCTTACTGCATGCCGGAAACTTTTTGCAAGCGACGATTCCATGGCAAGCTTCTTTGCCCCTTCTAAAGAGCTGTTGCCTGCGGCTGTAATCCGGCTACGCAGTTCTTTCGGAAGCATTCCGATTCCCACTGCTTTATCGCAGTCCATCTTCTGCCCGAATCCCCCGGCCAGGTAAAGTCTGCTCACCTGATTATAAGTGATTCCATAAGACTGCAGAAGGATTTCTATTCCTGCCCGGATTGCAGCTTTGGCAAGCTGCACTTCACTGACGTCTTTTGCTGTAAATGTAATTCCGGGAGCGAGGGGAAAACCTCCCTCAAGGTATTCTTCTTTAAGCATCCCCGATTCATCGATGATTTCTTCTTTGCGCAGTTCATAAACTGTATCTAACACTCCGGAACCACAGATTCCTGAGGCCTTTTCCCCTCCAATCGTTGTAATGCTCGTTTTCCCATGTTCGATTGTTACAGTATCAATGGCACCTGGCACGCCTGGTGAGCCACAGCTGATACTGCCCCCTTCAAAAGCAGGCCCGGCAGCTGCGGAAGCCACCAGAATCCGGTCCTTATTCCCGATTACCATTTCCCCGTTCGTGCCTAGATCCACCAACATCGATATGTCTTCTTTCTGATTGATTCCACAGGCCACTATGCCGCTGACGATCTCGGCTCCTACGTAGGTACCGATTCCCGGGAGAATGGTCATGTTCTTATACAAATGCATCGATATGTCTACCGGTGTAAAAGGGAAGACCCCAAGTCCCCTGCAGGAGAGACCCTGCAATAAGTGCTGCATCGTAGTATTACCTGCTATGACCACCGGCATGGGAAGCGTCTTTACATTTTCCCCTATGCCAAGCTGTCTGCATAGATCCCCAAGATCAGAAAAGAGCAGCTCCTGCAGTTTTCGGCCCTCTCCTCTGTTTGATGCGTCAATCCTGGAAAGGACATCTGCGCCGTAAGCAATCTGGTGATTAATCCCTGTCACCGTCTTCACAGTCTCTCTATTCATCACATCAATCAGACTGGCTGCTATGGTTGACGTTCCGATATCGATTGCCAGGGCATATCGGTTATCTCCTGGATTTCCAATAGCAGGGTACTCCTTTGCCAATGTATCCGCTGTCGCAACATTTTCTATTGCATACTCAGGAATCTCTAATACACAGGTCCCTTCCGCGAATACTCGACAGGCAAGCCTCCAGCCAGCTGCAAGCTCATCAGCAGACAGCATCTGACGTTCTGTTTCTGTTGCATCGGGTAGATGCTCTGAAAATCTAACCCGGCATTTACCACAGCTTCCTCTGCCACCGCAATAAGCCGGAATGAAATATCCCTGATCCCGAAGCTGTCTTAACAGGGAGCTGTTTTTGTTGATCGATATAGTTAACCTATTATGCATCACGCTCTCCCTCCCCTTTACCGGTTCACATTTACTCGTATCTCATATCACAATCTCCCGAGATCCGGCTCTGGATGTATCCTTTGACAAAACTGAAGTCCTTCTCCGGAACATACACACGTATCTTCTGAATCTTACCGTGAAGCTCTATATATTTCCTGGCAAAGACAGCGATTCTTGCCTTCTCGTAATCGAAATATACGGATGACTTTCCGGACCCACTTTTGACATATGTCTCTGTCATCTCATAGCATTCCCACGGATCCTTCACAGAGAATGCCAGGCCGAAAGCTGCAAATGTAATCAGCAGGTATACAGCGGCGCAGCCGGCCACGATCAGAAAAGACTGGAAATCTCTGTACTGCCAGGAGATAGCACCTCCAAAAAGCAGAAGGAACACCGCTATGCCGATACATGCTTTCAAACCTATGCCCATGCCTTTGTTGTAATAATCTTTTTCAATGGGACAGGACCATGTGTATGATCCATTCGGCTGTTTTGTAATTGTTTCCGAATTTGCTGACATGACGGCTCCTTTCTTATATTATCCAAAATCCGCTCGTGGAATGTATAAGAAGATTATACCATGTACTCTTTTCTTATTTCAATAAAAGAAGACCCACAACACCTCGTGTCATGAGTCTTCTCGTATGTACAGCATATTTTATTATTATTCTTTATGACATATTCGCAAATCTTTCGACTGCCTTGGTAAAATCTTTGATGGTCTTGTCAACATCACCATGCGCGATACCGTCTTTCACACAATGCTGGATATGTCCTTCGAGTACGATCTGCCCGCATCTGTGGAGTGCAGACTTGGCTGCGTTGATCTGGGAAAGAATATCTTCACAGGGTACATCTTCTTCAATCATCCTGTTGATCGAAGCAACCTGTCCCTCTATCTTTCTGAGTCTTCTATGTAAATTGTCCAAATCCATACATTGTTTCATAAGGCGATTCCCTCCTGATGTTTGTATACCTCGGTCATTTCTTTCTCATCATACCCTATTCTTCTGATTCTGGCAAGATATTGCTCATATTATTCAGACAGAGACCGATGGTGGATGCATTGTGCAGCAGGGCTGCTGTTCCCGGCATGAAGAGGCCGGCAATACCGCCTAAAAGAATGGCACCGTTAAAGGCTACGCCTACTCTTCCGGTCCAGTTCATGCGTTCAAGCAAGGATCTGCTCATCTGCCGAAGCATGGCAACCTTCTCAATCTCCTGACCGGAAAGGGTGATGTCCGCAATCTCATTGGCGATATCGGCACCTTCCTTGATGGCGATACCAACATCTGCTGCTGAAAGTGCCGGAGAGTCGTTGATTCCGTCTCCGATCATGATGACCTGGCGGCCTTTTGCCTTTTCTTCCTGGACATATCTGGCTTTGTCTTCCGGCAGAACCTCAGAATAGTATTCCGTAATCCCGGCCTGCTCAGCGATGGCTGCTGCTGTCCTCTCGCTGTCTCCGGTCATCATCACGATATGTTTGATGCCACTGTCTTTTAATGCCTGTATCAGCCTGATACTCTCAGCTCTGATCGGATCGGAAATACCGATGACTGCTGCCATTCTGTTGCCGATTGCCATATAAAGTCTGGAATACTGTGTCGGCATGGCGAGTATCTTTTCGCGATCCTCTTCTGAAACATAGGCGCCTTCGTCTTCCAGTACAAAATGACTGCTTCCGATTACGACACGTTCCCCATTCAGGGATGAAACAATGCCATGCGCAACAATATAGTTCGGTGAAGTATGGAGTTCCTCATGTTCCAGGCCTTTTTCCTTCGCTGCCTTTACGACTGCATTTGCCAGGGAGTGAGGGAAATGTTCTTCCAGACAGGCGGCAAGGGCAAGCATCTCGTCCTCATCCCGTCCGTCGAGTGCTACAACCTGTTCTACAACCGGGGTTGCATTCGTAAGGGTTCCTGTCTTGTCAAAGATCACGGTATCTGCTTCCGAGATCTTCTCCAGGTACTTTCCTCCTTTGACAGTTATCTGATGACGTCCGGCTTCCCTCATGGCTGAAAGAACGGCGATCGGCATCGCGACCTCGATCGCACAGGAGAAGTCTACCATCAATACGGAGGCTGCCTTTGTCAGGTTGCCTGTGAGAAGACCTGTAACGACAGACGTAGCAAATGTGTACGGAATCAGGCGGCTGACAAGTGCCTGCGCACGACTCTGGGTAACGGATACCATACTCTCGGATTCTTCTATCAGCTGCACGATCCGGTCATATCTGGTCTGACCGGAGGTCGCATGTACCTGGATGACCAGCTCTCCTTCTTCGAGAACAGTGCCTGCAAAAACAGTGCTTTCCAGACGTTTTTCTGCGAGGATGGATTCTCCTGTCAGCGCTGCCTGGTTGACCATGGCTTCGCCGGCTACGACCACACCGTCAAGCGGAATCAGGCTGCCCATACCCACGCGGATCAGATCTCCGTCTTCTATTTCATGGATAGGATACTGTTCGAAGCTGCCATCCTCCATCTTCTTCCATACTTTGGTCACGTTAAGCGCGAGCGACTGGGCCAGGTCATCCACAGATTTCTTATAAGTCCACTCTTCCAGCATCTCTCCGACATCCGTCAGGAAGATAATCGAACTTGCGGTATTAAAATCTCTTGTCGCGAATGATGCTGCAATCGCTGTTGCGTGAATGATTTCCGCGCTGAAGTCTCGCCTGAATAGATCTTTGAGCCCCTCCCGAATGTAAGGAGCGCCATTGTAGATTGCCCAGGCCGCGCGGAGTGGAAAAGGGAGCAGTACCCTCTTCCCCAACTGAACCATGGCCTTCGTGACTACTTTTTCCTTAAATTCTTCATTGGTTGCCCGGGCAGAAACTCCCGGAAGAGCTTCCAGGGCTTCCGGATCATAAAGATCCATCTCATCAAGATAAGAAAGAATCCTTGAACCGGCACCTTTTTGAAAGCGGATCACAGCTTCTGCTGTACGTCGGAACACACTTACCGATACTACATTCTCCTGCCCTGTCAGTCCGTAATAAAGGACATCCGCCTCCTGCTCTGTCAGCCGCCGATATGGTAATTTGATTCGCAGCTGCTTCGCGTTCTGATGTCTAATGTAATATTTCATAAGAATCTCCTTTATCCTTCTATAACGACATCCTCCTCAGCTTCGTCTTCTAAAGAGGAATCAAATGCTGCGTCCATTTTCGCCTGATATCTGTCTGCCTCTTCTCTTGCATCTGCTGCAATATCAGAAGCACAGGCCTGGATGATCTCCACCTTTTCCATCGTGTTGTCTTTCAGGATCATGCCGTATGTAGCACACTTGGTATACACCTTTTTTGCCGTCTCTGAACCAAAAATCATATCTCCGGCCTTACCCAGCACATATCCTCCAAGAACTCCAAATACAACTTTCTTATTAAAAAACATATCTCTACCTCCTTGTAATTGGTTTGTTATCTGTTAGAATTTATACCCTAGGGGGTATAGGTATACACTACCTTATCTTGTTCTTTTTGTCAATAGTTTTTTACGCTCTTTTTGCAACCATAGTCTGAAATTCCTGAATATTGCGTGGATACTCAGCCAGATCAGCTGGAATCATGTTATTTTCCTGCATGATACGATAGATATCAAACATGGTCGGATGTTTTAAACTAGCCTGCTCTAAAATGTCTTCCTGTTTGAATATATTGAGTGGAGTATCATCCGCAATAATCTGTCCGTTGCTGAAAACGACCGCACGGTCTGCCCAGCGATAGGCAAAATCCACGTCATGGGTGGAGATCAGCATCGTTCTGCCCTCTTCACTCATTTTCCCAAGAACCTCTTCTAACATGGCTGCATTTAAAGGATCGAGTGCTGCTGTCGGCTCATCAAAAATGATGATCTCGGATTCCATGGCAATAATGTCTGCAATACTGACACGTTTCTTCTCTCCACCACTGAGATAATGGGGAGCTCTTTTCTTAAAATCAAAGATATTCATATATCGAAGGGCTTTATCTACACGATTGATCACTTCTTCACGGGGAAGTTTCAGATTCATCGGTCCGAAGGATACTTCTGCTTCAACGGTAGAAGCGATAATCTGATTGTCGGCATCCTGGAACACAATACCGACATTTTTCCTAAGTTCATTCAGGCTCTTCTTGTCAATTTTCTTTCCACGATATATGATCTCGCCGGAAGAAGACTTCAATACGCCGTTGATGTTCAGGAAAAATGTGGACTTGCCGGCACCATTGGAACCTAATACTGCAATTTTTTCCCCTTCATGGATATCCAGACTGACACCTCTTAATGTTTCTTTTTCATCGTTATATTGGAAATGTATATCTTTTACCTGTAAGATCGGCTGCTGTGTTGTATTTTTCATCGTATTTCTCCTCTATTTCTTTACATTTAAAATGATTGATTGCTGCAAATTTATTCTATGTTTCCTATCTGGTCAGGAACCAGATGGCAAATAAGGACAGGATGAAACAGATTGCAAATGCGATCTGCCAGCTCTTTACAGGTTTTTCATCCTCCAGAAATCTCAGTTCCCCGTCGTAACACCTTGCTTCAAGCGCGTTATAGTATGCATTTGCTTTTTTCAGGGAGACGATAAACAGGTTGCTCGCAATATTGCCGAAGCTGTAACACGATGTCCTGAAATCGCAGTATCCCAGTCTTGATTCTGCTGAATTCTTCAGTTTTGTATAGGTTTCCAGCATAATGAAGATATAGCGATAGATCATGTTCATCAGTTCCACGATCAATTTTGGCATATGGATTTTTCTTAGCACAGAGACCAGCTCGGTTAGTGGTGTGGTCAGTGTCATCATGTAAAGAGCGCTTACAGCTCCCAGGGCCTTTAGGATCAGGGCTCCTGCCTGTAAAAGGCTTTGATTGGAACAGTAAATGTAGAACAGGTTAAAAACGTGCAGATTATACTGTCCTTTCGGTTCCAGGGAGTACCCAATCGCGATGGTGATTGCTCCCACAACCATGAATACGATTGGGATCGTCATCATGGAAAGATAATGATCAAATTCAAGTTCTCCAATCACTACGGTGAGATATCCCATCATAAGGATTACTGCAACCGATACGTATATGTTGTTAAATGCGATACATAGAATCAGGCTGGCCGTTGCCAGGAGTACCTTATAACCGGCATTCCAGTTTCTGATCTTTGATGCGTAGGCAAAAGCATCAATTCCCAGCTGAGTTCCTCCATGGGAATGTCCTATGTGGAAATGATGTCTGTTTTTCCTTCCTTTCCATAATCCGTGTGCAAACATCGCTGCTGCGACAAGGATTAGCAATATGGCAATAATCGTATTCATATGTCCCTCCTTCTTAGTTTCACGCTAATCTCTTTTTGATATTATTATATATCATTTTAATACTTTATAAATGAATATACTTGATATGGTGTAGTATTAATTTGGTATTATTTTGGTATGGTTAGGGTAATTTTGAGTCTTAATTTAACATTTACTGTTCTTGTTGTATTTGGTATACCAACAACAATCGCTATCCTTGCAACATTTTCTATCCCTCAAAAAAGAGACGTCTCTCTGTCTTCTCCCCATTTGGGGATCCGGCAGTTGAGACGCCTCTTATGTTAATTTGGATGCTCGTTGGGACTATCCTACAGCAAGTTCTTTCTTATATTTATAATAGGTATTTCTTGACAATGTTCCCATGTCGTTTCGAATCTGTTCCATGGTCTGCACATCATTCATGGATCCTTCGAAATTCTGATTATACTTTCTGATCAGTTCCTTTACCATAAAGGACTTTCTGGATTCATATTTCTTTACCTTACCCTGACCGTCCTGTTTTGCTTCCTGCCTGGCCTGTTCGTAGCTTTCCCTCATATGACCCCGGCGTTGCTGGAGTTCTTCCCAGGACTGTGCAAGGATCCGGTTAATCTGCTCTTCTACCAGTCGATAAAGGCTTTCCCGTATTACTTCTTTATCAGAGTCGGAAGTCCTGGAAACCATATCCTCATAAACAGAGGCATATAATTCCGTATTCATATAGGGCTGATGGAGAAAGATCAGTTTTACACCTCTTTCCGCCAGTGTCTTATAATAGGAAAGAACTTCTTCTGAATCCCGGCTCAGCCTGTCTAAGGAGTTGACGATCAGGACATCATCGCTTTCCAGCTGAGATAGGAGCTTATGTAATTCGGTACGGTCACTTACCTTATTAGAGTAAACTTCCTTTATGATGATCGCATTTGGATACCTACTATTAATATTGTCAATCTGTTTCTCGAACTGTGGTCTGGTGCAGCCAGAACTGCAATATCCAAATTCCTTTGCCATAATATATACCTCCATTCTTTAATACTTGATACCATTTTAACACAGTATTAAATATATATCAATATCGTTTTGAGATATTTGTTTGTCTTTCATTTTTCACTATCGCAAAATAATACCATCAAAATAGTGTCATGTTTTTTGTTTTTTACACTTCCGTATCAAAATTGTGCATTCCAAAAGTATCAAAATGGTATATAATGGTCTCAACAAACAAAACAGAGACTTAATTTGACACCCACTAGTTGAGATTTTTAAGATTTAAGTCTTACATTTCTGTTTTACAAATTATAATTACTATTTAGGAGGAAAGAAACATGAAAAACAAAAAAGAGAATTCCAAACCAGCATTGAAGTTAAGCTTCAAAAATAAGATTCAGACATTGCTTCTTGCTTTATTTGCCATGTTTGCATTTGCACCGGTATCCAACGCCATGCATGTTATGGAGGGTTATCTCCCTCTTTCCTGGTGTGTGATCTGGTATGTTGTATGTATCCCGTTTGTGGTACTTGGTTTTATCGGAATCCGCAAAATCGTAAACAATGACAGAAAAGCAATCACCATTCTGGCAATCACCGGAGCATTCATCTTTGTAATTTCATCTTTGAAGATCCCGTCAGTAACAGGAAGCTGTTCTCACATGACAGGAACCGGACTTGCAGCAATCCTTTTTGGACCTTGCATCACAAGTATCCTTGGACTGATCGTTCTGTTATTCCAGGCTATCTTATTAGCTCACGGCGGACTGACCACACTTGGTGCTAACTGCTTCTCCATGGCAATTGCAGGCCCGATCGTATCCTGGCTCGTTTACAAAGCATTAAAAACAACAGGTGTTAACAAAAAAGTAGCTATCTTTTTAGCAGCATTCTTAGGAGATTTATTCACCTATTGTGTAACCAGCGTTGAATTAGCACTTGCTTATCATGCAGGCGGCTTTGGCGCAGCACTCGTTAAATTCCTTGCCAACTTTGCAGCAACACAGATTCCTCTGGCTATCATCGAAGGTATTCTTACTGTCATCATCATGATCGGTCTTGAATCCTACGCAAGCGATGAACTTAGCTCTTTGAATTATGTATAAAGCATATCATTAGAATATTAGAATAGTTAATGTAATCAAATGAAAAGAGAATACTAGAGGAGGAAATATCATGAAAAACAA
>CACZNZ010000384.1 GCA_902782625.1 uncultured Lachnospiraceae bacterium
AAAAGAATATCAAGATTATTATCAGAAGTCTCATTTCCAATGAAGATACCTGCCGGTGCGCCGTTATAGCAGATCATATAGGAAGTGTTCGCATCGGAGAAATCAAGGGAAAGTCCCGGGAAGCACTTTAAGATATCCTCTTTTGCCTTATCAATAGAATACTTAAGCATTGAATCGCCAAGGGATACCTTCACAAGATCGTATTCCCTTGTTTCTTTGCCTGTATTGCTGAGTTTGATAAGATAGTAAATGTTGATGCCTACAAGACAGATATTCATTACAGCAGTCGGGTAGGAATGGATAATAAATGCATATACAGTAAATATCAGGCTTCCGATAGTATTTATAACCCTGAGCTTAAAAATGGAAGACATAAAGAATGATACCAGCACCAGAGCTGATCCCACATATCCAACCATTTCAATAATCATTTTTGTGTCCATTTAGTCTCTCCTTAAATTAAATCAATTTACATAAAAAAGCATACCATATATGATGGCAATAAAATAGATGGGATTCCCCATCTACTTAATAATACGTATTTAGTTATATAACACATATAATGCGTCAAAATATGATGACTAGAGCTGCAACACCGGCTACCAGCAGAGCAGATGCAGTGATAACCTTAGACTTGAAGGATGATGCATCGACATATTTGCCGAAAACATTTACAGTGTCAACGACCTTGGGCTCAGCAATCTTGTTATTAGTTTCAAAAGAATTTAATGTGTCCATACCGTTTACCTCCAATTCCCTCAAAAAAATTACTTTCAACATCATAAGCTAAAAATGTGTACAGTAACTAATCTCCATCTAAAGATTTTATAAAAAAAATATTAACTGAAAGAGGTTCCAGAGTTGGAGTACATTTACGAGACACACCTGCATACAATTGAAGCAAGCGCCTGTTCTTCCACGCCCGGAGAGGACTACATTACTTATATGAAGGGGCTTGGGTACAGCGGAATTATCGTGACCGACCATTATTTCACTGGTAACAGCTGCGTACCAAAGGATTTGCCTTGGGAGAAGCGGATTGAACAGTATTGTAGTGGCTTTGAACATGCAAAAGCCGCAGCCGGAGACGATTTTACTGTTCTGTTCGGAATAGAGTACAACTTCTATGGTGATGAGTTTATGATCTATGGTCTTGATAAGCAATGGCTGCTTGACCATCCGGGATTTGAGACAAGAGACCGCTATGAAGTGTACAGAATGGTGCATGAAGCCGGTGCGATCATGATCCAAGCGCATCCCTACAGGGAGAGAGGCTATCTTTCGGAGATTAACATAACACCTGATATCAGTGACGGAGTTGAGATTTATAACGCAGCAAACCCTGACTGGCAGAACAGCCTGGCATATGAGTATGCAGTTAAAAGAGGCTTTAGAATGGCTGCGGGATCTGATATACACAATTTTTCACAGGAAAATATGGGAGGCATGAGGTTCTCTTTTCCCATAAACAGTATTGAAGATTACAAAGAGGCGTTTATGGCCGGGGAGGGAACTCCGGTATACCTGAAGGACGTTCATGGAAAGCATGGTGAATTCAGACCTGTTTCCGAGGCAAAAGAGCTGACGATTCCCACGCAGGAATCTACACTTGAGGTATTTTGGCACTAATTTGTAAACAATGTTAAATTTCTGTTAACTTGTGCACAATTTGTCTGTCAATGGTTTATAATGAGAGTGTAGGAGGTGAGAGCCTATGAGAAAAAAGAGTATTGTGGGAATGGTAATGACAATTGCATTATTGGCTATTGTCGGATGCTCCGGCGGAGCTAAAGCGAATGATACTCCTGAGGGAGTAGATCTTAAGCCTGTAATCTACCTGTATCCGCAGGAGGACGGAAGTGAGATTTCCGTAAGCCTTGACTATGACGGAGAGATCACGGACCTGATCCCGGAATTCAACGCGGAGAACACATGGAATGTCACAGCCAACAAGGATGGCAAGATAAACTTTGAAGGTACAGAATATGATTATCTGTTCTGGGAAGGCGTTCCTAGATTTGAATATGACTTCTTCACCGGCTACTGCGTAAAGGGCAGTGAAACAGAAGGCTTCCTTAGAGAGAAGCTTGCTGAACAGGGCCTGAACGATACTGAGATAGAGGAATTCCTGAAATTCTGGCTCGCAGATATGGAAGGCAATCCCTACAATGTGATCAGCTTCCAGGGCAAGGCCTACACAAGAGGCGCGAAGTTATCAGTAACGCCCGAGCCGGACACCATGATAAGAGTATTTATGGCATGGTATCCATCAGACTATCACATCAGGATCAATCCTCAGATCCTGGATACACCTTCAAGAAACGGATTTACCGTTGTGGAGTGGGGCGGAAACAAGGTTAAATAAAAAATAATAATTATTCAGGGGTTGAACACATTTGTTCAACCCTTTTTTGATGTTTTGATATATAATAGACGTTAATATTTATACATGACACAGAAAATATTGTTGTGGGACGATTTTAGGGAGGAACATAGTGAACGTGACAATCAGCCTGGATGAGGCAAAAGAAATCGCAAATGGCGGCAAATATGACGTCATACCGATTGGCTGTGAGATCTTATCGGACTTTATCACACCCATCGAACTGGTAAGAAAACTTAAATCTGTATCCAGCCACTGTTATATGCTGGAATCTGCGCAGGCCAACGAATATTGGGGAAGATATACTTTCGTGGGCTATGAACCCAGACTTGCAATTACACTTAAGGACGGAGAGATGTCTTTTGGCGACAGGACAGTACAGAC
>CACZNZ010000385.1 GCA_902782625.1 uncultured Lachnospiraceae bacterium
ACAGCTGCGTAAGATTGGGGAAGCCATCGAAGCAGCGAAGGAAAAACAGCAGGAGGTGAAACAGCAAGAAAAAATAGCCGGTAAGGCGGCAAAGGATTATGTAGAGATCCAGGAGGAATGGAAAGAAAAGCAAAGCGAATACATGCAAAAAAGAGAGATCTTTCTTGACAGACAGGCGGGCATTTTAGCAGCTACACTCCAGGAGGGAAGCCCATGCCCAGTCTGCGGCTCTCTCGATCACCCTCATCCGTGCAAACTTGAAGAAGGAGGAGAAGAACTCACAAGACAGATTATAGATGATCTGGAGAAAGAAGCAAGGGGACTGAATCACCTTGTCTCCGTCAAGGCAGAAACTGCCGGAAAGGAAGGCAGGGAACTTGACAAAAGGAAGGAAGCCTTGGCACTCCTTGAAGAGACTGCCAGAGAAGAACTTGAGAGAAGAGGGCATGAGATTCCATCGCAGATCTCTCTCGAGGAATTCTTTTTATCCATCCGGGAAAATGATGCTTCCAAAGGCGTATTTCTGAAAGAACAGGCGCAGATTCTTGCACAGACGAGAGAACATCTGGCGCATGTGGATGGGGATAAGGAAAGACAAAAAGAAGAATGCAGCCTCGCGGAAGAGGCTTTCCAGCAGGCAGATAAAACATTGGAAAAAACGAAAACGAAGCTGGCAGAGTACAAAAAAAGAACAGAGTATAGTTCGCAAGAGGCAGCGAAAGAGGATTTGAACGAGGCTCTCCGCGAGAAAGAAACAGAAGGGAAGAGACTCTTGGAAGCAGAAGAAATCGCTGGTCGGAAAGCTTCCCAAAAAGACAGAACCTTAACACTGATCAAACAACTGCAAAGGGAACTGCCGGATGAAAGAGAAAACTATATCAAAAAACGTAAACACTACCAGGAGGTTATGGAAGACAGTGGCCTTTCGGAAGAGGATTGGCAGGATTTGACCAAACGCTATGAAAAGGCGGAGGAGGAGCGGCTCCATGAAGAAATCTTGCAGCATCAGGAGAAGAAATCCCAGGCAAAAGGGATGCTTCAGGCTGCGGAGGCTACCATCGGAAAGAAGGAAAAGCCGGATATGGAGAAGCTTCTGACAGAGAAAGAATCTGCACAGGAGATCTTCGACAATGCCAGGAAAGAGGCAGATGTCTGGAAAGATTATGTTAAGACGGACACTGCTGTTTTGCATAAACTGGATCAGCAGATGCAGGAACGTGCAAAGAAGCTTGAAGAAAACAGCCGGATCAAAAATCTTTATGAAGGGCTTGCCGGCAAGAAAAGCGGCAGGAGAATGGATATAGAGACCTATGTTCAGCGCTACTATCTGAAAAAGGTTCTTTCCGATGCTAATAGAAGATTCGGCAGAATGTCTTCAGGTGAATTCGACATGCAGATGAGGAGCGAAGAGCAAGCCGGGGAGGGAGCGACCAATCATGGGCTGGATCTGATGGCATTTTCATCGATTACAGGGAAAATCCGTGAGATTCGAAGACTCTCCGGCGGCGAGGCCTTTATGGCGGCACTCTCGCTTGCTTTGGGTATGGCAGACCAGATTCAGAAGAAATCATCGGCAGTCAATCTCGATATCATGTTCATTGATGAAGGATTTGGCAGCTTGAGTGCAGAGGAGAGAGATAATGCGGTCAGGATCTTAAAAGAGATGGCCGGAGAATCAAGGCTGATCGGACTGATCTCCCATGTGACGGAATTACAGCAGCAGATTGATGATCAGCTGATTGTAAAGAAAGACGAAAAGGGCAGCAGTGTAAAATGGCGCTGACAGCCCCGGGAAAAGGAGGAGCTATGCAAAAAAGTATGAAAAGAATCACGATGGTATGTTTGATGACACTGATGATGCTGGCATTTGCCTTACCGGCCCATGCGGCAAAACTCAATATGACATCGGTAAGGATTCCGGTAAAACTTACGTCGACTTTGAGGGTAGATGGGGCTGCCGGTACAGTGAAATGGTCATCTTCCAACAATAAAATTGCCACAGTAAGCAGGAAGGGTGTTGTGACCGGAAAGAAAAAAGGGGATACCATTGTCACGGCCAGACTGGCAAACGGCAAGAGGTTCCGTTGCCGCGTGAAGGTTGTGAGCAACCGGTTTGAAGGAGATCTCGATCCGAAGAAGATCGAGGGAGAAGACAATGGGGTATCTTTCTATGTAAAGACGGTCTATTACTCTGGGAAACAGGTAAAATGCAGAGGATATTTTTTCAATGAATCCAAACGTGCAGTAAAACGCTTGTCAAATTACCGCATTACGTTGTATTATAATGACCGGGCGGTGATCGCGGACAGTATCTTTACGATAAAAAGAAGCATCAAAAAAAATCGTTATGTGGATGTGACACTGACCTTCCCGGCCAAGGCCGTGAAATCACAGAAGTTTGACTTTACAAAAATGAGCACCATTTCCACTACCTATGGCGGGAAGGTTCTCTACAAGTAATAAGAAAGAGGTATGATGAGAGATGAAGACAGATATTCAGATCGCACAGGAAGCGAAGATGCTTCCCATCAAAGAGGTAGCTGCAAAGTATGGAATCACAGAGGATGATCTGGAACTTTACGGAAAGTATAAAGCGAAGTTCTCCGACGAACTGATTGAACGCACCGCAGATAATCCGGACGGAAAACTGGTCCTGGTAACAGCCATCAACCCGACTCCGGCCGGCGAAGGAAAGACGACGACCAGCATCGGTCTGGCACAGGCGATGGCAAAGCTTGACAAGAACTGTCTCCTCGCATTAAGAGAGCCTTCTCTTGGACCGTGTTTCGGTATCAAAGGCGGCGCAGCAGGCGGCGGATATGCCCAGGTCGTACCAATGGAGGATCTGAACCTTCATTTTACAGGAGATTTCCATGCAATCACTTCAGCAAACAACCTGCTGGCAGCATTGCTTGACAACCATATTCATCAGGGAAATGAGCTTCGCATCGATACGAGACAGATCATCTGGAAGAGATGTCTTGATATGAATGACAGAGCACTCAGAAACATTGTCGTCGGGCTTGGTAAAAAGGCAGACGGCTTTGTAAGAGAAGATCATTTTGTCATCACCGTTGCAACAGAGATCATGGCCATCCTCTGCCTGGCAGAAGACATGGAAGATCTGAAAGCAAGACTTGGCCGTATTATCGTAGCATACGATCTGGATGGCAATCCTGTAACCGCCGGACAGCTTAACGCAGTCGGCTCCATGGCAGCATTGCTTAAAGACGCCATCAAGCCGAACCTGATCCAGACACTCGAGCATACCGGTGCCATTGTACACGGCGGACCATTTGCCAATATCGCACACGGATGCAACAGCGTTCGCGCAACAAAAGCAGCTCTGAAGCTTTCCGATATCGTAATCACAGAAGCCGGATTCGGTGCAGACCTCGGTGCACAGAAGTTTATGGACATCAAATGCCGTATGGCAGGACTGAAACCGGATGCTGTAGTCCTTGTTGCCACTGTACGTGCACTGAAATACAATGGCGGCATGCCTAAGAGCGACCTTTCCAACGAGAATCTGGAAGCATTAGAAGCAGGTATCGTCAACCTCGAGAAACATATCGAGAACCTGCAGGAGTACGGCGTGCCGATCGTCGTCACACTCAATGCATTTACTTCCGATACAGAGGCAGAACATGACTTTATCCGCCGTTTCTGCGAAGAACGCGGGTGCGAGTTCGCTCTTTCCGAAGTATGGGAAAAAG
>CACZNZ010000386.1 GCA_902782625.1 uncultured Lachnospiraceae bacterium
GAAGTGGGAAGCACCGGAATACCACGGAACTGCCAGAAGGTTGCCTTCCTCATCGGAATAGAAATCGACGAGGGCGGGCAGGAAGGTGTCTTCTTCGCCTTCAAGCATGTCGTTGATCGGTTCAAACCAGCCGCCGGCCATCAATTTGGTGGCATCTGCGGAGGGGATGAAAACGACATCATAACCGCCGCCGCCGCTGGCCAGGGTGGTCAGGGTCTTTGAGGTGATGTCGTCCCAGCTGACGAAGTCAACGGTGACCTTTACGCCGGTTTCTTCTTCGAACATCGGGACGTATTTTTCAAATACGGCACCTTCATCCGGGCGAACCAGGACGCTGATTTCTCCGGAGAGATCAGCAGCAGCGGCAAAGCCAAAGCTGCAGACCAGCAGCAGAGCAGTCAAAACAACAAACAGTTTTTTCATACTTTACTCCTTTTCTAAAATGACGGCCCGTGATCCGGACCGTATGATCACACTGTATGCGGCACCGAAGATCCCGGCATCTGTGCCGAGTTCCGATACCTTGAACTGAATATCCGATGCGGAAATAGGCTGAGCCCAGCGGATCGCTTCGGATTTTATGTCATCAAGAAGAAATCCGCATGCATGCCCGACACTGCCGCCGAGAACAACGACTTCCGGATTGAGTATGGATATGGCATTGCTGATTCCTAATCCGATCCATTTTGCAATCTTATGTGTTATTTTCGACGCAGACGGATCACTGTTTCGTGCAGCGTCAAATATGTTCTTTGAATTGACAGCTTCAATGCTTCCGGCGATACGTACTGCATCCGTTCTATCAAGAACACGCTGCGCGTAGGCAGCGATTCCCGGCCCGGCAGTTAATGACTCCCAAAAGCCGAGACTTTCACTGTTCAATCCTTCCTCATCAGGATTCAGGCTGAGAACCTGCCATCCTATTGCGCCTGCAAGGCGGTTTTTCCCGCGAATCAGGTTGCCGTCGATAATCGCTCCTGCTCCGACTCCGGTACCAATGATCACATCAATGACGGATTGAAATCCTTTACCGGCTCCCTGCCAGTATTCACCAAGTACTGCGGCATGTCCGTCATATTCCAGATAGGTGGGGATGCCGAATCTCGACTCAAGAAAACCCCGCAGATCGATATTCCGCCAGCCATCAATATTTGGCGCCCACAGTATCCTGTCTGTTTCTGATTCCAGGGCCGCTGCGATCCCGATTCCGATCCCAAGAATATCATGTTTCTCCAGGCGGGCGGTTTCCAGACATTTTTTTGTCATGGCTGCAATCTGTTCAAAACCAGCATCCGGTCCATTCTGACAGGTCGGTTCCTGAACGATATGCTGCAGGGTGCCATCAGTTTTAACGATAGCGGATGCAATCTTGGTTCCCCCGATATCAAATGCCAGAATATTCTCAGCCTGTCTCATTGATCTTATCCCATCGTGTGGCGCTGCCGCCCCATATAAAGTGATACTTTCCCTGCGTTGTATACAGATGTGATGGCTTCGATCGTGTCGAATGATTCTGTATAGGTAACGCCATCAACTATCAGTACGACATCATTTTCCCTGATATCCAATACGCGGGCTTCTTCTGCAGTGGCTCCTCTGGCGGAAACGATTGCCTCCGTCCATGCCGGATAGACCTGATATTTTTTTCGCAGGATATAGAACAGAGATTGTGTTAGATCCTCATGTTCCAGACCGGGTGCGGTGGAGCAGGGTACATGCGAATACTGAATGGCCCATGGTTCATCTTCGACGATTCGTTTCCGGATCATACGAACAGTCTGTTCACCGGGATCCAGTTTTAATTTTCCCCGAATCTGTTCGTTCGGAACTTCGACGTCTATGGAAAGTACGACGGTTTCAAACTTCTTCCTGCGGGACTTCATATCTTCGGTGAAGCTTGAACCACCGCGGATTCCTTCCATTTGCGGGACTGATACAAAAGTTCCCCGTCCCTGTTCACGGTAGACGATTCCGCGGGACATTAGTTCATCCATGGCCTGACGTACGGTAATACGGGAGATATTCAGCGTCTTTGCGATCTCAAGTTCAGGCGGGATCCGTGTTCCTGCATTAAATCTGCCGGATTCGATTGAGTTTTGAATACCGTGAAATAACTGCAAATAGAGAGGTTCAAAAGCCTCTCTGTTCAGTTCGATTCCTTCATAAAAACTCGTACTATCCATATTGTTATAACATTATAAGCTTCAATAAATAAAAAGTAAATCCTTTAAAACAGGACATTTGTAATCGGTTTTTGTTGTCAAATGTGATATTTATCAGATATAAAAAAAAGACCACGATGATAATTCGCGGTCTTTCTGTCATGACTGACTATTTATTTGAATGTTTGCATGTATTTACCTGGGCGGGAAAAGTCTTTTCTCTGACAACCATCTGCCCGGATTTATGATGGAATTAATTTTCTTCGGCGTAGTTTACTCCTGCCATCGCGTCTTTGCAATAAGCATCGGCACCGATCATATCGGCATAGGCCTGAGTCATGACAGCCCCGCCAACCATGACTTTGCACCATGGGGCTTCTGCACGCAGTTGTTTGATGGTGACTTCCATGGCTGGGACAGTGGTGGTCATCAGTGCGCTCAGTCCGCAATATTTTGCGTGTTTTTGGATGACGGTGTCCGTGATCAGCTGAGGATCAACGTCCTTGCCGAGGTCTATGACATCGTAGTCATAGTTCTCCAACAGAACTTTTACGATATTTTTCCCAATATCGTGAATATCTCCTTTGACTGTTGCAAGGACGATCGTTCCCTTCTTTTCGCGGGTTTCACCCGTGCTGCTCATATGATTCTTCAGTACTTCAAAAGCGGATTTGGCTGCTTCCGCGCTCATCAGCAGCTGCGGGAGAAAGGCTTTCCCTGTTTCAAAATCTTTGCCGACACGGTTAAGCGCAGGAATCAGTTCACCATTGATGATATCCAGTGCACTGTGGTCTTTCAGAAGGGCCTCTGCGTAGGCGCCGGCTCCTTCTTTCAGGCCGCGTTCTATACATGCACCGAGAGAATCCGCCGAAGCAGAAACTGCAGGTGTGGCTGTGGGAGTGGAAGATGCAGCTGAAGATACTGATGCCGGAGCCAACAATGGCGCACGTTCAATAAATTCCTGACAATTCGGATCCAATCCGGCTAAGGCGCGGTATGCGTAGTATGCCCGCATCATGGCATCCGAGTTAGGGTTGATGATGGCTGCGTTGAGTCCGTGTGACAGTGCCATTGTATAAAATGCGGAATTGATGATCTCACGCTGGGGAAGACCGAATGAGATATTGGAAACACCCAGGATCGTATGACCATCATATTTTTCACGGATCCCATCGATCGTGGCGAGAGCTGCATTAGCGGCCTCCGGTTCAGAGCTGATAGTCATTGCGAGAGCATCAATCAGGATGTCTTTTTTATCAATGCCGTAAGATGCTGCTGTTTTATAGATTTTGTCCGCAATGGCCAGACGTCCTTCGGCTGTGGAAGGAATACCCTCCTCGTCTAACGTCAAAGCCAGGACGACGCCTCCGTATTTTTTTGCCAAAGGGAATATCTTGTCCATGACATCTTTTTTCCCGTTGACGGAATTGATCAGTGCTTTCCCGTTATATTGACGGAGTGCCTTTTCCATAGTTTCTGGATTGGTCGTATCAATCTGAAGCGGCAGGCCAATAACGCTCTGCAGTTCATAAACAACATCAGACATCATCTGTGTTTCATCAATTTCAGGAAGCCCGACATTGACATCAAGTACATGAGCACCGCTTTCCTGCTGTTTGATCCCTTCCCTCACGATATATTCAATATCATGTGTACGCAATGCTTCCTTGAATTTTTTCTTTCCGGTGGGGTTGATGCGTTCCCCGATGATTATCGGTTCACGGCCGATCTCAACGGTTTGGGATGTTCCGCAGACCAGAGTCCGCTCTTTTTTGATGATTGGATGATGTTCAATATTCCTGCAGCGGTCGATCATCGCTTTCATATGAGCAGGTGTGGTTCCGCAGCAGCCGCCCGCGATCCATAATCCGGCTCTGATAAGATCTTCCATGATCCCGGAAAATTCTTCCGGTCCGACAGAATATACGGTTTTGCCATCGATAGTTGTGGGCAGACCGGCGTTTGGATTGACGATCACCGGGACAGAGGCATATTCCAGCATTTTCAAGGCGATGGGCTTCATCTGCGCAGGTCCTAAGCCGCAGTTGATACCGAGGGCATCAACGCCCAGCCCTTCCAGCAGGGCAACTTCTCCGGGCACATCACCACCTGTCATTAACCGGCCATTCTCATCATAGGTCATCGTCACGAAAACAGGCAGGCTGCTGTTTTCCTTGGCTGCCAGGACCGCTGCTTTGACCTCATACAGATCATTGATAGTCTCAAAAAGCAGAATGTCAGCACCCGCAGTATCTGCCGCTTTGACGGTTCGGGAAAAGATCTTGTATGCATCTTCAAAAGGCAGAGTGCCGAGCGGTTTCAAAAGACGGCCGAGAGA
>CACZNZ010000387.1 GCA_902782625.1 uncultured Lachnospiraceae bacterium
AACAAGAACCTGTTTGACGAGGCGGGAGTTCCTTATCCTACACCTGACTGGACTTGGGACGATTTCCTGAACGCATGTGAAAAGCTTACGGTCGACAAAGACGGAGACGGCACTGTAGACCAGTACGCTATCACGGCTGACTGGGGTCATGAGCAGATCGAGGCATACATGGCAGCGTTCGGCGGAGAGCTGTATGATGATGTCAACAATCCGACAACAGGAACTGCTAATACCAATGAAGGAAACCTCAAGGGCCTTCAGATGGTATATGATCTGGTACACAAATACAATTATGCTCCGACTGCAGAGCAGGGCGAAGCAATGGCCGGAAGCTTTGATCAGGGCCTGGTAGCCATGAATGTCGATGGAGTATACGACATTGTATATCGTTCAGCTGAGGAAGGCGGACTTGAATTCCCTTACGGGATAGTCAATCTCCCGCAGGAAGGCGACAATGCTCACTGTGTAGCGCTCATGGCAGGATACTGTGTTCCTAAGTCAGCAAAGAATCCTGATGCCGCATGGGAGCTTGCCAAGTTCATGGAGAGCGAAAAGGGACAGACTCTGCTTGCAAAGACTGGTCTGATCACCGTTATCAACAAGGATGTTGCTTCGTCAGATGAAGTCATCAACATACCTAATGCGCCGGATAACCATATTCTCAGAGTCACTACTCTTGATGGTGCTGTCAATGTTGATGCTAAACTGCCAAATTGGCAGGAGACTCTCGATACTACATGGGGCCCTGTAATCGATAGGCTCTATAATAAGGATATTACAGCTGAAGAAGCGCTGGATGAACTTCAGGCTGGGCTGACAGACATGCTGGCAAAGAATGCTGAATAACCGGAGTGCATAACAGACAAAAGGATGGAAGAAAAAACAACTCGTCGTGAGATAAGACTTCTTCATAACTATTCTCAGGCTAAGGCGCGTTCGGACCGAAAGGTCCGGATGCGCTTCTTCCTCTTTATCAGCCCATGGCTGATAGGTCTTGCTGTGTTTGAAATCATACCAATGCTGATGTCTTTCTACTACAGCTTTACTGACTGGGACGTACTAAGCAAGGCTGATTTTGTCGGTATGGAAAACTACACAGGCCTTTTTGAAGACCCTCTTTTCTATCAGTCCCTTAAAGTGACTCTGGTATATACGGCTCTGACGGTCCCGATGCTGGTATTTCTGTCCCTGCTTGTTGCCATGCTGCTGAATGTGGATTTCAAATATATAGGACTTTTCCGCGTTATATACTATCTGCCGGCTGTTCTCCCGGGAGTAGTCTATTCAATAACATGGAGATGGATTTTCAATTCGAAATTCGGTCTGCTTAATTCGATCCTTGAATTATTCGGTGTAGAGTCCCCGCGCTGGCTGTCTGATCCAAAATGGACGATGCCGGCCATGGTAATAATGAGTGTGATAGGAGTCGGCGGCAGTATCATCATGTATCTGGCAGGACTTCAGGCGGTCCCTCAGGATCTTTACAAAGCAGCAAGGATAGATGCTGCAGGATACTGGAGCAGACTCCGGTACATAACTATTCCTGCAATGAGCCCGATAATTCTTTTTACGTTCCTGACGAATCTGATCGGATCCCTTCAGACATTTACCGTGGCATATATAATGACAGAAGGCGGTCCGAACAATGCCTCCCTTTTCTATGCGTACTATCTGTATAATAACGGATTCCAGTACCGCAAGATGGGCAAGGCCTGCGCGATGGCATGGCTGCTGTTTGTTGTGATCCTCATACTCTCGATCCTTGTTCTCAAAGTATCGAATAAGATGACTTATTATGAGTCAGAAGACGGAGGTGAGATAGTATGATAAATAAACGCTTTTATCGTGATCTCATCAGGTATGCAGCGATCATCTCTATATCGGTGATATTCGTGATACCGTTTGCATGGATGATCGTCAGCTCACTCAAGGACCCTGTCCATGTTTTTGAGTATCCTGTAAACTGGTTCCCTGAAACACTGCATTTTGAGAACTATATCCGTCTGTTTACACAGTATCATTTCCATACTTATGTATTTAACACACTGATACTGTGCGCGTTAAACATGCTTGGGACAGCAGTGTCATGTACATTTGTAGCGTATTCATTTGCCTTTTCAAAATACAAAAACAAAAACAAGTGGTTCCTTCTTGTGATCGCAACCATGATGCTGCCGGGTACGGTCATATTCTTCCCGCAGTTCATACTGTTCGTAAA